>JAEYUT010000350.1 GCA_023432305.1 Actinomycetes bacterium | reverse complement strand
CCCTCGGTGCTCGCATCGCATCCGTCGTCCGTCGGGGCGATGTCGTCATGCTCAATGGCGAGCTCGGCGCCGGCAAGACGACCTTCACCCGCGGGTTCGGCGCCGCCCTCGGCGCCCGCGGCGCCGTCACGAGCCCCACGTTCGTTCTCGCGCGCACTCATCCGACCGCCTCCGGGGTGCCTCTCGTGCACGTCGACGCGTATCGGCTGGGATCGGCTGCCGAGGTCGACGACCTCGATCTCGATTTCGACGGATCGATCACCGTCGTCGAGTGGGGCGCCGGCAAGCTCGACGGGGCCATCGACGCGTGGATCGAGATCGACATCGTGCGGCCTGTCGGCGGCGACCCTGACGCGGACGACGCGCCGCGGCACGTGCGCATCGCATCGCACGGCGACCGCTGGCGGGGCGTCGCGCTCGGATGATCTGCCCGGCCGCGGCGACGTAGGCTGGTGCGGTGATTCTGGCGATCGACACCTCGACGGGAACGAGCGTCGCCGTCGTCGACCGTGCGGGTCTCGGCGTCGTGCGCACGAGCTCCGACACCCGCGGTCATGCGGAGCGCATCGGCACGTTCATCGCGGAGGTGCTCGCGGAGTCCGGTGTGCGCCCGTCCGAGCTGGATGCGGTCGCGGTGGGGATGGGGCCCGGCCCGTTCACGGGTCTGCGCGTCGGGATCGCGGCAGCTCGCACGTTCGCGCTGGGCGCGGGCGTGCCGATTCTGACGGTCGTCTCGCACGACGCCGTCGCGTTCGGCGAACAGGATCCGGTGCTCGTCGTCACGGATGCGCGTCGCCGCGAGCTCGCCTACTCGACGTACGCGGTGCCGGGTGCGGATTCTCTGCCGGTTCGCACCTCGGGCCCCTCGCTCACCCTGTCGACCGAGATCGAGAGCGCCGTCACCGGCTACGACGGTTACCGCCGCATCGATGCGGCGACGGTCGACGCCGCCTCCCTCGGCCGTCTCGCGCTCGCCAGGTTCGATGCGGGGGCACCCGCCGGTCCCCGTGAGCCGGTGTACCTGCGCGCACCGGATGTGACCCTCGCGGCTCCCAAGCGGGTGAGCCGATGATCGCCGAGCACACCGCCTGGCGCCTGCGCGCCGCGACCCTCGCCGACCTCGATGCGATCGATGCGATCGAGCGCGTGACGCTCCCCACCGACGCCTGGAGTCGTGAGGCGATCGCCTCCGAGCTCTCCGGACCCCACGGTCACTACCTCGCCGCGGTCGACGAGCAGGGCGAGATCATCGGCTACGCCGGGCTCCTCGCACCGCGCGGAAGCGGTCAGGGCGACATTCAGACGATCGCCGTCGCCGAGTCGCATCGCCGCCAGGGGGTCGGCGCGGCGCTGCTCGATGCGCTGCTCGCCGAGGCGGACGCGCGCGATGCGCGCGAGCTGTTCCTGGAGGTGCGCGCCGACAACCCGAACGCGGAAGCGCTCTATGCGACCCGCGGTTTCGAGCGCATCGCGATCAGACCGAACTATTACCAGCCCGATGGTGTCGACGCCATCATCATGAAGGCGGTGCGCGCATGAGCGGGGCGCTGGTGCTCGGGATCGAGACGAGCTGCGACGAGACCGGCATCGGCATCGTGCGCGGCACGGAGCTTCTCGCGAATGTCATCGCGAGCTCCATGGATGAGCACGCCCGCTACGGCGGGGTGGTGCCGGAGATCGCCGCGCGCGCGCACCTGGAGGCGATGACCCCTGCCATCGAGGAGGCGCTGCGCACCGCGGATGTCGAGCTCGCCGACCTCGACGCGATCGCCGTCACGAGCGGACCCGGCCTCGCGGGCGCCCTCATGGTGGGCGTCGGTGCGGCCAAGGCGCTCGCGCTCGCGCTCGACAAGCCCCTCTACGCCGTCAACCACCTCGTCGGCCACGTCGGCGCGGATGTGCTCAACCACGAGCCGCTCGTCGGCGACGGCGAGCTCGAGCTCCCCACGATCGCCCTGCTCGTCTCGGGCGGGCACACCTCGCTGCTGCTTGTGCGCGATCTCGTGTCGGATGTGGAGCTGCTCGGCGAGACCATCGACGATGCCGCGGGTGAGGCCTTCGACAAGGTCGCGCGTCTGCTCGGCATGCCCTACCCCGGGGGCCCTCATATCGACCGCGCCGCCGACCAGGGCGACGCCTCCGCAATCCGATTCCCGCGCGGTCTCACCGCGGCCAAGGATCTCGAGCGGCACCGCTACGACTTCTCGTTCTCCGGACTCAAGACCGCGGTCGCCCGCCACGTCGAGGCGGCGCGGGAGGCGGGCGGCGAGCTGGCCGTGAACGACATCGCGGCGAGCTTCCGGGAGGCCGTGGTGGACGTGCTGCTCACGAAAGCGCTCGCCGCATGCGCGGACCTCGGGGTGCCCCGTCTGCTGCTCGGGGGCGGCGTCATCGCCAACCGGCGTCTGCGCGAGGCTGCCATCGAGCGCTGCGCGGCCGCGGGCGTCGACCTGCGCATCCCGCCGCTCAGCCTCTGCACCGACAACGGCGCCATGATCGCGGCGCTCGCGGCGCAGCTCATCGCGGCAGGGCGGGCACCGTCCACGCTCGACTTCGGCGCGGATTCCACACTCCCGGTCACTCACATCCAGGCGTGATCGGTTGCCGCGCCCTGCGCCAGACTGGCACGATGACGGCACACCGAGCATGAACGGATCCGCATGACCGACCCCGCCTCCCCGCCCCCGGCCCCGCCCGCCCCGCAGTCGCCCCCGAACCCGTACCTCGTGGAACGGGGGCGGGCACCCGAGACGGCGGTTGCGTCGGCGTATCCGGCCGCTCCGCCTGCGCCCAGCTACTCCTCGCCCGCGCCTGCGCCGTACCAGCCTCACCCCACGGCGCCTCCTGGCGTCGTGCCGTACACGATCCAGGGGCAGGCGTACGCCCACTCTGCTCCGCGCACCAACACGCTCGCGCTCGTGTCGATGATCCTCTCGCTCGCAGCCATCGTGTTCGGGCTCACCGCACTCGCCGGCGTCGTATGCGGCCACATCGCGCTCTCTCAGATCAGGCGCACGGGTGAGGCGGGGCGCGGGATGGCGCTCACGGGCGTCATCGTCGGGTATGTCGTCACGGGCCTCTTCATCCTGGCGATGGCGCTGCCGTTCGCGATGGCGCTCGCGTTCATGAGCCTCGGGGGCTGATCTGGGGGATAGCCCCCCACGCACGCGGGGTGCTCTCTCCGTTGACACCCACCTGGTGCGCTGAAACCATATGGGTGTACCCCACAATTCATGAAGGAGTTCGGACATGACCGACCCCACCACGCCCTCGAACCCCGAGGAGCAGGACGCCGTGCAGCCTTCGGCCGCATCGTCCGCAGCTGAGACTTCGGCCGCGCCCGAGGCTCCGGCCGCCGCGCCCTCCGCCGACGCGCCCCCCGCCTACACGGCACCCGCCGCGCCCGCCGCGCCGGCCGCCAACCCCTACGCGGCACCTGCCGCAGGCTACGCGCCTGCTGCGCCGGTCAAGCAGGGGCTCAGCATCACGTCGTTCGTCCTCGGTCTCGTGGGCGTCATCTTCAGCTTCGTGTACGGGCTCGGCTTCCTCCCCGGTCTCGCCGCCGTCATCACCGGCTTCATCGCGAAGAAGAACGAGCCCGCGGCCCCGAAGTGGATGTGGCTCACCGGCATCATCACCGGTTTCGTCGCTGTCGCGCTCGGCCTCATCGTCGGCATCATCGTCGTGATCGGCATCATCTTCCTGGCGAGCACCCCCTACTACTACATGGGCTGAGCGATCAGTCGCGAGAAGGGGCGGGGCCGAACGGCTCCGCCCCTTCTCCGTGTGGGCGGCCTCAGGCGCGGTCGGCGAGGATAGCGAGTCGCCGCCCGCCCGCGCGGGTGAGGATGAGCGTCGCCTGCTCCGCACCCTTGAGCGCCAGGCGCGACCGGAACGCCGCGGGGTCGATGTCGACGCCGCGCTTCTTGATCTCGAGCGTGCCGATGCCGCGTTCGCGCATCGCCGCCTTCAGCTTGCGCTCGTCGAGCGGCAGAACCTCACGAACCCGGAAAGCCTGGCCGAACGGCGACTCGGGGCGCACATCCGTCGTGATCCAGGCGATCGACGGGTCGATCATCCGCCCGCCCGTGCGACGCGCGAGCTCGCCGATGAGGCGTGCCCGGATGACGGATCCGTCGGGCTCGAGCAGGTACTCGCCGAGCTCGCCCGTGTCAGCATCCGCGGCGGCCTCCGGGGCGGTGAGCTCGGATGCGCCCTCGGGGCCGAGCACGAGCGCGGCGCGGCCGACGCCGTCGCGTGCGAGCGCCCCCGACCACACGACGAGCTCGACGACTTCGCGACCCACCGTGATCCACTGGGCCTCGACGCCCTCGGGGATGAGCGCGTGGTCGAGGGCAGGACCGAGTTTGATGCCTGTCGGCTTCGCGGCCGCACGGGCGAACACCGCATCCAGGGGCGGAGACCAGTCCGCAGGGTCGGCCTGGCGCCTGCCGCCTCCGCGACGCGCGGGGTCGAACCACAGCGCATCGACGTCCGCAGGCTCGTCCGCGAGCGCATCGCCGTGCACGACGTGCGCATCCGGGAACGGCGCCAGGTTGTAGGCGGCGATCGCCGCGGTGACCTCGTCGCGCTCGACGGCCACGACCCGCAGCCCGAGCCCCGCGAAGGCGAGCGAGTCGGCGCCGATGCCGCAGCCGAGATCGGCCACGGAGGCGAGCCCGGCACGGGCGAAGCGCCCTGCGTGGGTGGAGGCGACCTGCAGTCGGGTGGACTGCTCGAGGCCGTCGGGAGTGAAGAGCATGCGCGTGGCGAAGTCGCCGAACTTGGCGCGCGCGCGGGTGCGCAGGCGCGCCTGCGTGATGACGGCAGCGACGAGCGCAGGGGAGTGCCCGGCGCTCCGCAGACGCGACACGATCCGCACGACGTCGCTCTCCGCGGCGATGTCGCCCACCTCATCCAGGAGACGCAGCCCCTCGGGCGACAGCACGGTGCGCAGCTCGTCGGCATCCATCCGCCCACCGTAACCCCTGGCGCGCGGCACCTCGTTGGCAGTCGGATTGATTGAGTGCTAACACTCGCCCTATAGTTGTGTTGGCACTCTCGAATGGAGTGTGCCAAACCCTGAGTCTTCAGAAAGAGGTCACACGTGTCGGTCTCCATCAAGCCGCTCGAGGATCGCATCGTCATCAAGCAGGTCGACGCCGAGCAGGTCACCGCTTCGGGTCTGGTCATTCCGGACACCGCGAAGGAGAAGCCCCAGGAGGGCGAGGTCGTGGCTGTCGGCCCCGGTCGCATCGACGACAACGGCAACCGCGTTCCGCTCGACGTCGCTGTCGGCGACAAGGTCATCTACTCGAAGTACGGCGGCACCGAGGTCAAGTTCGGCGGCGAGGACTACCTCGTCCTCTCGGCCCGCGACGTGCTGGCGGTCGTCGTCCGCTGACGCAGCTTCACAGGGTGTCTTCGTCGACATCCTGCCGAAAGGCCCCGTTGGTCCGCCAACGGGGCCTTTCGCCTCGAGGCGGCATCGTCCGGGCGATAGCCTCACAGGGTGACCGCACCCGCTCCTGCCGCGCCGCGCTTCGGCGCCTCCGGGGCCGGACTCCTCCAGGCGATCGGCGCGTACGGTCTGTGGGGGTTCCTGCCGCTGTTCTTCCTGGCTCTCGCGCCGGCGAGCTCGTGGGAGATCGTCGCGTTCCGGATCCTGATGTCGCTCGGATTCTGCGCGATCCTGCTGACCGTCACCCGCGCGTGGGCCGCCTTCCTCGGCCTCGCCCGACAGCCGCGCGTGCTGCTGGCGATGGGTGTCGCAGGGGCGCTCATCTACGCCAACTGGCAGATCTTCATCATGGCGACCCTCTCCGGGCACGTCGTCGAGAGCTCACTCGGCTACTTCATCAACCCGATCATCACGGTGGCGCTCGGCGTCGTCCTGCTGCGGGAGCGCCTGCGCCCCCTGCAGTGGGCGGCCGTGGGGATCTCGCTCATCGCGATCCTCGTGATCGCGCTCGGCTACGGCGCCTTCCCGTGGATCGCGCTCTCGCTCGCGCTCACCTTCGGGTTCTACGGATACATCAAGAAGCGCGTGGGCGGTCAGATCGATGCCGTCAGCGGGCTCACACTGGAGACGGCATGGCTCGCCCCTGTCGCGACGGTCCAGCTGATCATCACGGGGGCGACGGTGGGCCTCACGGTCGGAAACGTCAGCCCCCTGCACACGCTGCTCATGGTCGCCACCGGTGTCGCCACAGCCGTGCCCCTTCTGCTGTTCGCCGCGGCCGCTCGGCGGCTGCCGCTCGTCGCCCTCGGGCTCACGCAGTACCTCGCGCCCACCCTGCAGTTCGTCGTGGGGGTGGCGCTTCTCGGCGAGCCCATGCCCCTCGGGCGCTGGATCGGGTTCGCGCTCGTCTGGGTCGCGCTCGTCGTGCTCACGATCGACATGGTGCGTGCCGCGCGCGCGGGACGACGAGCCTCCCTGCCCATCGGCTGACAGCACGATAGTGTCGCCGCGTGGCCGGACGCCGGCCGACGAGGAAGGAACCCGGATGCCCCGCGCTCGCGCCACCCGCCTCCCTGCCCTCGCTGCAGCCACGGCGGTGACGCTGCTGCTCGCGGCATGCACACCGGAGGCGATCGAGCCCACCCCCACGCCCACGCCGCTCGAGACGATCGCCCCGAGCGGCGACGGCGTCCTGCGGCTCGGCACCCTCTTCCCCACGACCGGGGCGACGGCCTTCCTCGGCGCCGCGCAGGTCGCGGGCGTCAACGCCGCCGTCCGCGAGCTGAACCAGGCCGGCGGCGTGCTCGGCGCGCCCGTCGAGGTCTACAGCCGTGACTCCGGCGACGCGGCGACCGAGACCGCGGAGGCCTCCTTCGCCTCCCTCCTCGAGCGGGGTGTCGAC
>JAEYUT010000287.1 GCA_023432305.1 Actinomycetes bacterium | reverse complement strand
GGTGATCGCCGGGTGACGGGTCTCCGGGTCGACGGCGGCGAGCACCGAGCGGATCGCGCCTCCGTGGCTCACGACCGCGACCCGCTGCCCCGGGTGCGAGCGGGCGATCTCGGCGAGCGCCGCGACGACACGCTCGCCGACCTCCTCGCGGGTCTCCTGACCCGGGGCGCGCACCCCGGCCGGGTAGAGGGCGTCGATCTCGGCATCGGTCATGCCTTCCGCGGCGCCATAGTCGCGCTCCATGAGAGCGTCCCGCGTGGCGACGGAGTCGACTCCGACACGCGACGCGATGATCTCGGCGGTCTCCACGGCACGCGAGAGCGGGCTCGCATAGATCGCATCCCAGGTGCGACGGGCGAGAAGCTCGCCCGCACGCGCGGCCTGGGCACGCCCGGTCTCATTCAGCGGGATGTCCGTGCGCCCCTGCACACGCCTGGCCCTGTTCCAGTCGGTCTCCCCGTGGCGAACCAGGTACAGCTCCGTCATCGAACCTCCATCTGCGCGGGGCGGTTGGGGCCGCCCTGAGGATCGAGACTATCGAAGGCGGACCGCGAGTTCGGTGAGCACCTCGGAGACACCCGCGTCGATCTTGAGGCTCGCGCGCTTGTCGCCGCGCGTGACCCCGCGATTCACGATCACGATGGGCAGCCGACGCTTGGCGGCCTGATCCAGCAGACGGACCCCCGAGTTCACGGCGAGCGAGGAGCCCGCGATCACGAGCGCGTCGGACACGCGCAGGATGGAGCGAGCCGATGCGAAGACCGTCGTGGGAACGAATTCGCCGAAGAACACGACGTCCGGTTTGAGCATCCCTGCGCACACGCTGCAGTCGGGGATGATCATGCGGTCGATGTCCTCGATGTGCACATCGCCATCCGGCCGCACCTCGAGGGCGCCGGGGGAGTCGAGCCAGGGGTTCTGCCGGGTCATCCGGTCGGCGATGTCGGCCCGGGCGAACGTCTGCCCGCACGTGAGGCAGGTGACGCGGCGCATCGCGCCGTGCAGCTCGACGACCCGACGTGACCCGGCGCGCGCATGCAGTCCGTCGACATTCTGCGTGATGACGCCCGTCGCGACGCCGTCCTGCTCCATGCGGGCGACGGCCAGATGGCCGGCGTTGGGGGAGACCGAGGAGAAGTGGCTCCAGCCGAGATGACTGCCCGCCCAGTAGCGCTTGCGGTTGCGCTCGTCCGCGAGGAACGCGGCGAAGTCCATGGGCTTGCGGTGCACAGGGGCGCCCGCGCCACGGTAGTCGGGGATTCCGGAGTCGGTCGAGATGCCGGCGCCGGTGAGCACGGCGATGCGACGCCCACGCAGCAGCCGCTCGGCGATGTCGAGGGCAGGGTCGAGCGTGCCGATCACGTCGCCCGACGCTGTCGCGGTCACCACTGACATGCCGCCCTCCTTCGCACTCCCAGAGTAGAACCCTCGTTTTTCCGGCATGTTTCGTGCGGCAGAATCGAATGATGCACCTCGTCCCCGTCGAGGACAGCAGCGATCCGCGGCTCTCCGACTACTTCAAGCTCACCGATGTCGTGCTCCGGCGGGTGTCGGAGCCCGAGGGCGGGCTCTACATCGCCGAGTCGACGAAGGTCATCCAGCGCGCACTCGACGCCGGCCACCGCCCCCGCTCGGTGCTCCTGCAGGAGAAGTGGATCCCCGATCTCGCCCCGCTGCTCGAGGAGCACGACGTGCCCGTGTACGTCGCCCCCGCATCCATGCTCGAGGAGATCACCGGCTTCGTGCTGCACCGCGGTGCGCTCGCCTCGATGCACCGGCCCGCGCTGCCGAGCGTGCAGGATCTCCTGCGCGACGCGCGGCGTGTCGTCGTGCTCGAGGACATCGTGGACCACACCAATGTCGGTGCCATCTTCCGCGCGGTCGCGGGCCTCGGCGCCGACGCCGTCCTCGTCTCGCCGCGATGCGCCGATCCGCTGTACCGCCGTTCGGTGAGGGTCAGCATGGCCGCCGTGCTCCAGGTGCCGTGGACACGGCTGCCCGAGTGGCCTCAGGGTGCCCAGGAGCTCCGGGACGCCGGCTTCGAGATCGCGGCCCTCGCACTCTCGGATGACGCCGTCACGCTCGATGAGTACGCCGCCGACCCGCCGGAGCGGATCGCGATGCTCTTCGGAACCGAAGGAGACGGGCTCAGTCGCGACGCCCTCGCGAACGCGGACCGCGTGGTCACCATCCCGATGCTCCACGGCGTCGACTCGCTCAACGTCGCGGCAGCCTCGGCTGTGGCCCTGTGGGCGCTGCGGGCTCCCGCCGCGGCCGCCGAGCCTCCCGCCGACGCCCTGCGTCGCACGGAATAATCGCCGAGTGCCCCTCACCCGAGCCCAGATCTACCGTCGCCGACGCATCGCCGTCTTCGGCGGACTCGCCCTCCTCGTCTCCGGCATCGCCTATCTGCCGCTCACGCTCTTCGCACCCGTGAGCGAGATCGCCGCTGTCGTCGTCGAGCCCACGTTCGAGCCAGCTCCCGCTGCCACGCTGACCGCGCCAACGGCAGCCGCCTCCGCCATCTCGGCCGCGGGCGACGGGGTGCTCGTGCAGACGGGCTCGACCGACCCGCTCCCCATCGCGAGCATCACGAAGCTCATCACCGCGCTCGTCGTGCTCGACGCCCACCCCCTGGCGGCGGGGGAGGCCGGACCCGCCATCCGGATGACCGAGGCCGATGCCGCGCTCTACCGCCAGTACGACCGGCTCGGCGCGTCCGTCGCTCCCGTGCAGGTGGGCGCCGAGCTGTCGGAGCGCCAGGTGCTCGAGGTCATGCTCATCGACTCTGCGGGCAACTACGCGATCACGCTCGTCAACTGGGCGTTCGGCTCCGAAGCAGCCTTCCTCGACGCGACGCGGGCCTGGCTCGCCCACAACGCGCTCGCGAGCGTCGTCGTCACCGAGCCCACCGGACGCGACCCTGCGAACGTCGCCACTGCGTCCGATCTCCTGAGGATCGGGGAGCTCGCCCTCGCGGAGCCCGCCCTTGCGGAGATCGTCGCGATCTCGAGAACCTCGATCGAGGGGGCGGGCGAGGTCGTCAACAGCAACAAGCTCCTCGGCTATGAGGGCATCGATGGGATCAAGACCGGAACCCTCAACTCGTTCGGCGCGAACCTGCTGTACTCGGGCGACGTCCAGGTGGGCACGGCCACCATCCCGGTGGTCGGCGTGGTCCTCGGGGCGACGACCCACAGCGCGCTCAACGACGCCGTGCGCACTCTGTACGACCAGGTTCGCGCGGGCTACCGCGAGGTCGAGGTCGCGACCCGCGGCGAGGTGATCGGCGAGTACACGACACGCTGGGAGGAGACGAGCGCGGCGGTCGTGGCGGACTCCGCGACGCTCATCGTGTGGAGCGACACCCCGATCTCCGCGGCCAGCGCCGTCGACCCGATCGCTCTCGCCCCGGCGGGAGCCGATGCGGGGGAGCTCGTGATCTCGGCAGGACCGCGCTCGGTCACGGTGCCTCTCGTGCTGTCGGATGCGATCGAGGACCCGGGGCCGTGGTGGCGTCTCAGCCACCCCGAGATCATCTTCGGCATCGACTGAGCGGATCGGTGGGCCGCCGCGGGAGCGTTCGGCTCAGCTCGTCTCGTCGGGAGCGAACGGCTCGCCCGGTGAGAACGGGTCCGCCGACGGGCGCTTCGGCGTGATGCCGTCGCCGGACGACTGGTGACGCAGGCGCCGCAGAATCCACGGACCGAAGTACTCCCGCGCCCACACGATGTCGTCGATGCGCGCCGTCGTCCACGGCACGGCGGGCATGGGCTCGGGGACGTAGGGCTCGAGATCGTTCTCCACGCCCAGAGCATCGAGGACCATGCGCGCGATCGTGTGATGCCCGATCGGCGAGAAATGCAGCCGGTCGGGCGCCCACATGCGCGGGTCCGCGAGCTCCCGCAGCGCCCACATGTCGGCGACGATCGCGTCATGCTTCTTGGCGATGTAATGCAGGTTCTCGTTGTAGATCGCGACCTTGCCGCGGATGCGCCCGAGCACGGGGGTTCCGCCGATGTCCGGGCCGTTGAAGAGCACGACGGTCGCCCCATCCGAGCGAAGGCGGGCGATGCCCGTCTCGAGGCGCGCGGCGACCTCATCCGGATCGGTGCCGGGGCGGATGATGTCGTTCCCGCCTGCGGAGATGGTGATGAGGTCGGGGCGCAGCGCAAGCGCGGGCTCGACCTGCTCGTCGAGGATCTGCTGCAGCAGTCGGCCCCGGATGGCGAGGTTGGCGTACGCGAAGCGCGCACTCTGGCGGTCGAGCACCTCCGCCACGCGATCCGCCCATCCGCGGTGGCCGCCCGGGCTCGACGGCTCCGGATCCCCGATCCCCTCGGTGAAGGAATCGCCGATCGCCACGTAGCGAGACCAGGGGTGCTGAGCCGACATAGCACCAGAATGCCGCATCGCGCCAGGGGATTGTCGAAAAGGCCGCTTCGGGATTGAGTAACTCTCGTCGGCTCCCGCCTGGGAGCTGACGGATTGGAGAGACCCATGGGAATCCTCGGTTGGATCGTCCTCGGCCTCATCGCCGGGGCTATCGCCAAGCTGATCCTTCCTGGAAATCAGGGCGGCGGCTGGCTCGCGACACTCCTTCTGGGAGTCGTCGGCGCGCTCCTCGGCGGCTGGCTCGGATCGGTGCTGTTCAACGCGCCGCTGGAGGACTTCTTCAGCATCCAGACGTGGCTTCTGGCCATCGGCGGATCGATCATCGTCCTGCTCATCTGGGGCCTCGTCACTCGCGGCCGCAGCCGGGCCTGACCGGACTCGTCAGCGCCCGCCCCGGTGTCGGGGCGGGCGCTGACCCATGTGCGGGGCCGAACGTGCATCGAGGTCGACTGTCGGCGGGGCGTGACAGGATGACCCGGTGAGCAAGCAGGATGGCTCCGGTCGACGGGTGAGCGCGGATCCGGTGGATGATCCGGCCGCGCACATCATGCACGTCGACATGGATGCCTTCTTCGCCTCCGTGGAGCTGCTGGATCGGCCGGATCTCGTCGGAAAGCCCGTGATCGTGGGGCACGCGGCGCACCGCTCCGTCGTGACGGCGGCCACCTACGAGGCCCGCCGCTACGGCGTCAACTCGGCCATGCCGATGGCTGTCGCCCTGCGACGATGCCCGCACGCCGTCGTCCTCCAGCCGCACTTCGAGCGCTACGCGCACTACTCGAAGGTCGTCATGCGGATCCTCGAGTCGATCACGCCGCAGGTGGAGCCGCTGAGCGTCGACGAGGCGTTCCTCGACGTCGCCGGCGCGCGACGACTGATGGGCAGTTCGTGGCAGATCGGCACCCTCATCCGGGAGCGGGTTCACTCCGAGACGGGGCTGCGCTGCTCGGCGGGAGCCGCTGCCACCAAGTTCGTGGCGAAGCTCGCCTCCGGTCATGCCAAACCCGACGGGCTTCTCGTGATCCGCGACTCGGAGACGCTCGAGTTCCTGCATCCGCTTCCCGTGTCCGAACTGTGGGGCGTCGGCGGGAAGACCGAGGAGGCGCTCACACGGCTCGGGTTGCGCACCATCGGCGATCTCGCGCACGCGCCCATCGGCATGCTGCGCCATGCGATCGGCGATGCGGGCGCCACGCGCCTGCATGATCTGGCGTGGGGTCGAGATCCTCGCGCGGTCTCACCCGGCCGTGAGGAGAAGTCGATCGGACACGAGACGACCTTCGAGACGGACCGCACGGACCCGGAGGAGCTGAATCGGGTGCTCCTGGCGCTGTCGGACGCCGTCGGACGACGCCTGCGCTCCTCCGGCATCACCGCGCGCACGGTGGCGCTGCGACTGCGCTTCTCCGACTTCACCACGATCACCCGCTCCCGCACTCTCGCCGATCCCACCGACCTCGGTCGGCGCATCTACGAGGAGGTGCGCGCCCTCTACGCCCAGGCGAACCCGCAGGCCAGGCCCGTGCGCCTCCTGGGTGTGCGCGCCGAGCAGCTCACGGGCGATGTCGCGAGCATCGGCCTGTGGGACGACGATGAGCCGTGGCGCGAGGCGGAGCAGGCCGTGGATGCCGTGTCGGAGCGCTTCGGTGCGGGCATCGTGCGGCCCGCATCGCTGCTGAAGCCGGTCGTGCAGCGCCGCTTCGGCCACGGGGACTGAGCTTGCCTCCGCGCGCGTCAGTCGAACGTCGCTGCGAGCTCGAGCCCGCCGTCGGGCGCTGCGATGCCGACGCGCGCACCGGAGAGACCGACGGGCAGCACCGTCGTGAGATCGAGCTCCTGACTCGCCGCCTCAGCGATTCGCGACCGCACGGCAGCGAGAGCGGCCGCCGCGAGGATGTTGCGGGAGCGGATGTCGAATCCATCGACCCGGATCCGTGTGCCCTCCGCCACGCGAACGACACCGGAGATCTGCACCCGTGCGCCGAGCCCCGCCATGCTGACGTGCGCGTCCCCCGCGACGGCGACGGCGTCTTGGCCTTCATCGGAGAACGACAGCGCGGCCTCCCTCAGACGAAGGTCCGGTCCTGCCGCATCCCGCACGAGACCCTCCACCAGCAGCGGCACGGCATCGCGTGCGACGCTGAGCCGTGCGCGACCCTGCGGGCCAGGGGAGTCGGGGGAGTCCAGCTCATCGCAGAGCTCGAGGGTGTCGTCCTGCCTCCGCACCCAGCGGATCGGGACCTCCCGCAGGTCGACGTCGACCGCGACAGGCGCATCGGAGATCACGACAGGCGCCCCCTGCACGCGAATGCGATGCGCCACTCCGCGGCCGACCGTCACACCCTCCGGTGCGGCCACATCGTCGCCCGCCGCATCATCCGCAGCTCCTGAGGGGACGGCGAGGTGCGCGCCCGTGATGTCGATCGCGAGCTCGACGATGTCGAAGCCGGCAACCGAGGCGGTGACCGCGGAATCCGGCAGCCGCTCGATCCGAACACCTCCTGCGCCCTCGCGCAGACTCGCCGCGACACGACGAGAGAGCTCATCGCCGTCAGCGGGAGGGACCCCCACTCCCAGGGGGAGTCCGGGGCGCGTTTCGGCGGTCATGTCGCCACCCTAGCCACGTGGCCTGAGGAACTGCGGGACGCGTGTCGGGCGGCTCGGCTACCATCTGATCAAGTGAGTGAGCAGGCTGCGACGGCGTCCCAGGGACCGGTGTTCCGCGCGACCGCAGCCGCCGAGCACCTCCCGCCGAGCTTCCCGGAGCGCGCCGCCTGGGGAACCGCGGGAAAGCTCCGCGCGTGGCAGGAGGAGGCGCTCAACCTCTACTTCGACCCGAGCGTCAGCCCGGCCGAGCGGCGCGACTTCCTCGTCGCCGCAACCCCCGGCGCCGGCAAGACGACCTTCGCTCTGCGACTCGCCTCCGAGCTCCTGCAGCGCCGTCTCATCGACCGGGTGACGGTCGTCGCACCCACCGAGCACCTCAAGGTGCAGTGGGCCGACGCCGCGCACCGAGCGGGAATCCGACTCGACCCGTACTTCAGCAACAGGCACACCCGCGAATCCCGCCAGTTCCACGGCGTTGCGGTCACCTACGCGCAGGTCGCGGTCCGCGCGAGTCTGCACCGTCAGCTCACCATGTCGGCGCGCACGCTCGTCATCCTCGACGAGGTGCACCACGGCGGCGACACCCTCAGCTGGGGCGACGCCATCCGTGAGGCGTTCGAGGGCGCTGAGCGTCGGCTCTCCCTCACCGGAACGCCGTTCCGCTCCGACACCGCCCCGATCCCGTTCGTGCGCTACGTGCGCGACGAACGCGGGGTGCGGATGTCGCAGACCGACTACTCCTACGGCTACGGCGACGCTCTGCGCGACGGCGTCGTCCGCCCTGTCGTCTTCCTCAACTACGCGGGATCCATGCGATGGCGCACCCGCTCCGGGGAGGAGATGGAGGCGGCGCTCGGTCAGGACGACACCAAGGACGTCACCTCTCAGGCGTGGCGCGCGGCGCTCGACCCGGGCGGCGATTGGATGTCGGCCGTGCTCTCCGCCGCCGACCGTCGCCTGCGTGAGGTGCGTCAGCACATCCCCGACGCCGGCGGACTCGTGATCGCGACCGACCACGTCACCGCGCGCGCCTACGCGAAGATCCTCACCGACCTCACCGGCACGCCGCCCACCGTCGTGCTGTCGGACGACGCGGGGGCAGGCGAGAAGATCACGCAGTTCTCCGAGGGGACGCAGCGCTGGATGGTCGCGGTGCGCATGGTGTCCGAGGGCGTCGACGT
>JAEYUT010000185.1 GCA_023432305.1 Actinomycetes bacterium | reverse complement strand
CCGCAGGGCTCTCCGTCGTCGGCGAGAGCGTCGAGATCGTGCTCGTGCACGACGCCGCGCGTGCACTCGCGCCGTCGTCGCTCATCGACCGTGTGGTGGTCGCGGTTCGCGAGCGCGCTGCGGGCGTCATCCCGGCGCTTCCCGTCGTCGACACGATCAAGAAGGTCGAGGGCGATGTGGTCGTCGCGCCCGTCGACCGCAGCGAGCTCGTGCAGGTGCAGACCCCGCAGGGCTTCCCGCGCGCACAGCTCGTCGAGGTGTACGCCGCCGCAGCTGATGACCACACCGACGATGCAGCGCTCTTCGCCGCCGCGGGGCACCCTGTCACCACGATTCCCGGTGAGGCGCAGGCGTTCAAGATCACGACGCCTTGGGATCTCGCCCGTGCGGAGCAGCTCGTCCGCCCGGCCTCGCGACTCCGCACGGGGGTCGGCGTGGATGTGCACCGCTTCGACGAGGCGTCGCCGCTGCGCCTGGGTGGTCTCGATTTCCCGGGCGAGCCGGGACTCGCCGGCCATTCGGATGGCGACGCCCTCATCCATGCCGTGTGCGATGCGCTGCTGTCGGCGGCAGGGCTCGGCGACATCGGCGGCCGCTTCGGTTCGGCTGACCCCCGGTTCGCGGGGGCCGCGAGCGAGGTGTTCCTGCGCGAGACGCTGAGGCTGGTGGCCGCGGCGGGGCTCCGTGTGGAGAATGTCGCGGTGCAGGTGGTGGGCAATCGCCCGCGGCTGGCCGCTCGACGCGACGAGATGCAGGAGCACCTGTCGGCGATTGTCGGGGCGCCCGTCTCCGTCGCTGCGACGACGACGGATGGTCTCGGCTTCACGGGCCGCGGCGATGGGCTGATGGCTGTCGCGACCGCGCTGCTCGTCGGCTGAGGGGCGCGGGCCGACTTAGGCGACCCTTACCTCGATTTTGACAACGGGGGATGCGCCTCGTACGGTTGATGTTGAGGTTAGGCAAACCTAACTTCTCGACACGGTGTCGTGAAAGCGAAGCTCGTCCCGTCGCGACCCCGCCCTTCCCTTGGAGTGCTTTCTCAGTGAGCGCGCACGCGTCCCCACGCCCCTTGGCCACCCTCCTCGCAGGTCTTCTCGCGATGGTCCTCGCGATCGCCGGGATCATCAGCGCGCCCGCCCCCGCACGCGCCGCAGCAGACACCGCCACGGCGGGCTCGCTCGACTGGGGCTTCAAAGCGAGCTGGCTCGGTTACCTGGCGATGGGCGGCGTCGCTCCCGTGCCCAGCGGCGGAGCCTCCTTCACCGATCCCGCCAACCCGGCCAGCTCTCGCTACACCTGGACTCCCGTCGCAGCGAGCTTCGACGAGGCGACCTCCAGCGGATCGGCCGAGTTCACCGGCTCGGTGCGCTTCCAGCAGCCGGGCCATGGCATCGACGTCACCCTCAGCGACCCGCGGGTGACGTTCTCGGGCGGAACCGGTCAGCTCCACTACAGCTACGGTGCGGGCGAGGTGCACGGCGCTGACATCCGCACGGTCACTGTCAGCGCGCCCTCGATCTCGGGCGCTACCGCGACCGTCACGGTCACGGCCAGCGACCTCGCCTTCACCGACAACAACTCCGCCGTGAACTACAGCTCCGCCACGAACCCGGGCCCTGACAGCTTCTCGTTCACGCTCTCGTACGCGGTGGAGAGCTCGGCGGAGCCCACGACTGTCACGCTCGCCCTCGCGGGCGGCTCGAAGGTCATCGCGGGCGGCGCTGTGGTGCTGTCGGCGCAGGTGCCGAACGGCATCGCGGGCTCGGTCGAGTTCTTCGACGGCTCGACGTCGATCGGCAGCGCGGTCCCGGTCGCGACCTCCGTGACGACCGGTCAGGGCACCACGACCACCACCAAGGCCACCATCCAGCACACCTCCGTGAGCACGGGCACGCACTCCTACTCGGCCACCTTCACCCCCACCGACTCGGCTGCGTGGGCCCCGTCGACCTCCTCTGCACTCAGCGTGACCGCGGCTCCTGTCGACCTCGGCACCCTCACCGGGAATGTGTCGGATGCGTCGTTGGAGTGGAAGCTGAGTGCGTATGCGCTGATGGGGACGGCTGTTCCCGGAAATCCGCCGGTGGCGTCGAGCTCGGGGTGGGCGGTGTCGGCGTCGGGTGGCGCTGAGGTCGTGGATCCGATTGCGCGCTCGGGGTATGGTCCGGGTCCGCATGGTGAGACGGCGTCGGGGTTCCGTCTGAGCGGGGGCACCGGTTCGGTGGATCCGGTCTCGGGTGAGGGAGTGATCTCGTACCCGGGCACGGTGACCTATGCGCCGTACAACTACATGACCGGTTCGGGTGACTTCGTGCTGACGGACTTCCGTCTGACGGTGTCGGGCGGGCGTGGTTCGCTGGCGGCGTCGATGACGGCGCGCGACACGGCTCAGACTCCGTCGTGGGGTCCGGTCGCGGTGACGCTCGCGAACTTCGATGTGGCTGAGCTGGACAAGTCGGGGTCGGCGTTCTCGCTGACCACGGCCGACCCGGACTTCGCCGGTGTCGCCTACGGCTC
>JAEYUT010000136.1 GCA_023432305.1 Actinomycetes bacterium | reverse complement strand
GTCGATTCCCAGAGCCGCATACTTCTCGCGCAGCTCGGCGGCCGGAAGGAAGCGACCATCGGCTCCGACGTTCTGGGCCGTGGGCGCACTGAGTGCCCCCGGGATGTGCCCCGCACGCGGATCGATGGGCTCGGTCTCGCCGCGGTAGCGCTCGCCCGCCCGCGCATCGAGCAGCACTCCGTGCGTCGGCAGCGCCGCGGCATCATCGATCGAGAGCGCGGGGAGTCTTCCGGTCTCGAGCACGACATCGCCCGCCGTCACGTCGACGTCGCCCGTCTCCAGGAGCATGCCTGCGGCCTTCCAGGCGGAGAGGGCGCCGTCGAGGACCCGGACATCGAGGCCGGCATCCGTGAGCACCCACCAGGCGCGCGCCGCCGACATCCCGGACAGGTCGTCGTACACGACCACCCGGTCTCCCGCGTTCACTCCCCACCGTCGGGCGGCCTCCTGGAGCTCCTCCCGGTTCGGCAGAGGGTGACGCCCCTCCGTCGCGGGTGCGCCGTGGTGGGCCAGGTCGCGCTCCAGATCCACATATACCGCTGAGGGGATATGGCCCTCGCGGTAGGCGGGGAGCCCGTCCGGAGCATCCAGCCTCCACCGCACATCGAGCACGCGCGGCGGCTGTGCGGAGGCCAGCTCGGCGGCCAGCTCCTCGACGCTGATGAGACTGTTCACGATTCTCCTCGCAGATGGGGACAGAAGGGTCGTTCCACTCGTGGAAGACTAGGAGGCATGAGCAGCGCCACCCCCCGGGCCGCGACTCCGACGAACACGCGATCTCGCGTGATCGTCGCGAGCCTCATCGGCACCACGATCGAGTTCTACGACTTCTACGTCTACGCTACGGCAGCCGTTCTGGTCTTCCCCGTTCTCTTCTTCCCGACGGGCGACCCCACCACCGCCACACTGTCGTCGTTCGCCGTCTTCGGCGCCGCCATGGTGGCGCGTCCGCTCGGCGCGGTGTTCTTCGGGCACCTGGGCGACAAGCGCGGCCGCAAGGTGACGCTCGTCGGCGCGCTCCTCACGATGGGCATCGCCACCTTCCTCATCGGCGTGCTTCCCACCTATGCCGTCGCCGGATGGCTCGCCCCGCTGCTGCTGGTCGTCATGCGTCTCGCGCAGGGCTTCGCCCTCGGCGGCGAATGGTCGGGAGCGGCGCTCGTCGCCACCGAGAACGCGCCGGCAGGCAGGCGGGCCTGGTACGGCACCTTCCCGCAGCTGGGTGCTCCCATCGGCTTCATCATCGCGAACGGCCTGTTCCTCATCATCGCCGCGGCGCTGCCGAGCGACGACCCCTCGCTTCCCTCCGCCGCCTTCCTCGACTGGGGCTGGCGCATCCCGTTCCTGTTCTCGGCCGTCATGGTCGCGGTGGGCCTCTGGGTGCGGCTGCGGCTCGTCGAATCGGAGGCGTTCACCAAGGCCGCCTCCTCCGGCAAGCTCGCCCGGGTGCCGCTCGCGACCGTCTTCCGCACGCACTGGAAGGAGCTGATCCTCGGCACCTTCTACATGCTCGCCACCTACGTGCTCTTCTACCTGATGACGACGTTCTCGCTCACCTACGGGCGCACCCCGACGGATGCCTCCCCCGCGGGTCTCGGCTACGCGTACAACACGTTCGTCGTGATGATGATCGTCGGCGTGGTGTTCTTCGGCATCTTCACGATGGTGTCCGGGCCTCTTGCTGACCGCTTCGGTCGGCGCCCCACCCTCATCGTCGTGACGATCGCGATCGTCGTCTTCGGCCTCACCTGGGTGCCGATGCTCGCGGGCGGCACGGTCAGCGTGCAGCTGTGGCTCATTCTGGGATTCACCCTCATGGGCTTCACCTTCGGACCGATGGGGGCGCTGCTGCCGGAGCTGTTCCCCACGTCGCTGCGGTACACCGGCTCCGGGATCTCGTACAACGTGTCGTCGATCCTGGGGGCCGCGGTGGCGCCGTTCATCGCCGTGTGGCTGTGGCAGGCGGGCGAGGGCAGCCCGTTCTGGGTGGGCGTCTACCTCTCGGTGATGTCGGTGCTCACGCTCATCTCGCTGCTGCTCGGCCGCGAGACGAAGGACGTGGAGATGGACGACACAGAGCCGGTGCTCACCGAAGCGCTCCCGTAGGCGCGGAGGCCCGGCCGGTCAGCTCGCGGGGATGAGCAGGGCGATCGCGTCGGCCACGAGGGCGGGCTTCTCAGCTGCCTCGATCTCGACCGTCACCCGCTGAGTGACCCGGATCCCGCGCGGCGTCTCGGCGACATCCACGATGGTCGATCGGGCGCGCACACGCGACCCCGCGACCACCGGCTGCAGGAAGCGCACCGAGTCGAGTCCGTAGTTGATCCCCATCGCCACCTCGCCCACATCGAGCAGCGCATGGGTGAAGGACGGCAGAAGCGAGAGCGTCAGGTAGCCGTGCGCGATCGGCGCCCCGAACGGCCCCGCAGCGGCCCGCTCCGGATCGACATGGATCCACTGGTGGTCGTCCGTCGCGTCGGCGAAGCGGTCGATGCGGTCCTGTTCGATCGCGAACCACTCCCCCGGCCCGAGGTCGGTGCCGACGGCATCCAGCAGGTCACGCGGGTGCGAGAACGAGGTCGTCATGCGCGCGGCCCTCCCGCCACATAGAGAACCTGGCCCGACACGAACCCGGCTTCCTCGGAGCAGAAGAAGGATGCGGCGGCCGCGATGTCGGCCGGGGTGCCGACACGACCCACCGGAACCTCCTTCGCGATGAGCGCGAAGAACTCCTCCGGCTCCATGCGCATGCGCCGCGCGGTCGCGACGGTCATGTCGGTCTCGATGAAGCCGGGCGCGATCGCATTGGCGGTCACGTTGTAGCGGCCCAGTTCGATCGCGAGGGTCTTGGTGAGGCCCTGCATGCCGGCTTTCGCCGCCGAGTAGTTCGCCTGTCCGCGGTTGCCGAGCGCCGACGTCGACGAGAGATTCACGATGCGGCCCCACTGCTGCTCCACCTGGTGAACCTGCACCGCCCGGGACATCAGGAACGCACCCCGCAGGTGCACGTTCATGACGGCATCCCAGTCGTCGTCGGTCATCTTGAACAGCAGGTTGTCGCGCAGGATGCCGGCGTTGTTGACGAGGATCGTGGGCGCGCCGAGCTCGGCGGCCGTGCGGTCGACAGCCGCGGCGACCTGCTCGGCGTTCGACACATCCGCCCCGATGCCGATGGCTCGGCCGCCCGCCGCGCGGATGGCGTCGACGGTCGTCTGGGTGGAGGCTTCGTCGAGGTCGACGACGGCGACAGCTGCTCCGTCGGAGGCGAGGCGGGTGGCGATGGCGGCGCCGATGCCGCGCGCCGCGCCCGTGACGATGGCGATTCTCTGGGTCATGGTGTCCTCTCGGTGTGGCCGCGGGGCGCTGCCTCGCGGGCGGGGGTGTCGTGGGGTGCACCCGGTGCGGGCGCGTCGAACAGGATGAGCTGGCGGAGCGCCCGCCCGTCGGCGAGCGCATCCATGGCTGCGGGCACGTCGTCGAGGCGGATGCGGTCGCTCACGAGCGCATCCACCGGGAGCGAGCCGGCACGCCACAGGTCGACGTACCGGGCGATGTCGCGTTCCGGCACTGAGCTGCCGAGGTAGCTGCCGATGACGGTGCGCGCTTCGGCGGTGAGCGCGAGGGGCGAGATGCTCGCCCGCGCATCCGGCGCCGGAAGCCCCACCGTGACCGTGACCCCGCCGGGAGCGGTCGCCGCGAAGGCGGTCTCGAAGGCGCGAGGGTGTCCGGCCGCCTCGATGACGACCGGCGCCCGCACCCCCGCGGCGGCCACATCGTCGGCGAGCAGCGCCTGCTCAGCGCCGAGTGCGCGCGCCGTGGCGAGCTTGTCGTCGCGCGCGTCGACGGCGATCACCGGGTGACCGAGGGCGCATGCGACGAGCAGCGCGGCCATCCCGACGCCGCCGAGCCCCACGACCATGACGGTCTCGCCGGGCGCG
>JAEYUT010000062.1 GCA_023432305.1 Actinomycetes bacterium | reverse complement strand
TCCGCCCGATCGTGGTCGCGGGCGACCAGGGGCCGTCGGCGCTGGGGAACTGGTGGTCGGCGATGAGGATCCGGTCGATGCCGTCGAGGTGGGGTGGGAGGTCGAGCGCGCCCGCTGCGTCGAGGATCTTCGTCTCGACGCCGGTGTGCACGGTGAGCCCTGCGGGAATCTCGAGGGAGGTGACCGCGGCGACGAAGTCCGGAACCCATGCGGTGCTGGCGCGCACATGGTCGACGAGGCGGATCTCGGTGAGTCCCGCCGCATGCGCGGCGGCGACGTTCTCCTGCAGGGTCGAGACCGCGTCGTCGGAGAATGTCGAGTGCACGTGGAAGTCGCCGCTCAGCTCCGCGTGCATCAGTCGTCTCCGGCCTGATGTGCGGCGTGCTCGGAGACGAGAAGCTCGGCAGGGTCCAGGATGACGTCCTCGAGGAAGCGCACGACGGCGCGCTCCTGGAAAGGGATGTGTTCGGGAAGCTCGGCGCCCGTGAAGAGGTCGACGACGAGCGAGGGGATGTCGACGCCCGCCGCGATGGTGAGCGGCAGGGCGCCCGGGAACCTCGGGTTCACTTCGAGCAGCTTGGCGCGTCCAGCACGGTCGCGGCGCAGCTGCACGTTGGCGACGCCGACGAGGCCGATCGCACGGGCGATGTCGGCGGCGGTCTGCTCCAGCTCGGGGTCGTGCACAGTGCGACCGGCGATCGCGACACCGGAGTCGACACGCTCCCGGGTGCGCGGCACTGCCGCCACGACATGGCCATCCGCGGCGGCGATGACGTCGACGGAGTACTCGTCGCCGGGCAGCAGATCCTGCACGATGAGGCCCTCGTCGGCGGGAAGTGCGTCGAGCGCGGCGCGGTCGGGCACCATCCGGATGCCGCGTCCGCCTGCCCCGCTGCGGGGCTTCGCGAAGACGGGGAACTCCCAGTCGATGGCGGAGGCCGCGGGCCCGGCGAGGACGGTGCGCGGGGCGTGCCCTGTCGCGGCGCAGCGCTCGGCGAGGGCGAGCTTGTCGAGGCACACGCGGAGGGTCTCGGCGGATGGCGCGGCGAGCACCGCGGGGGCGAGCTCTCCGCGGCGGTCGGCGAGGGTCGCGAGCTCGACGTCGACCGTCGAGATGACGACGTCGATCCGGTCGTCGGCGACGAGGCGCGCGAGCCCGGGCACGAATCCTTCGGAGCGGCCCGGCTCCACCAGGCGGCGCTGCGCGGGCGGGACGAGGTAGATGCCCGCAGCCCAGCCGTCCATGTCGGCGGCGAACACCGTCACGTCGTCGCGCCGCAGGAGCGACCGGATGACGGCGACGCCGGCGGCGCCGCCCGCCCCGGTGACGAGCACGCGGGTCATCGGAGGTCTCCCCGAGCGGTGTGCGCATCCGTGCGGGCGCGGCGGGGGATCGTCAGGTCGGAGCTCTCGCGCACGATCTCGAGCGGCTCGACCTCGGTGCCGCCGCCGAAGCGCGACCAGTAGCGGGCGGTCGCGCGCACGAAGTCGGGGTCGAGGTAGCTGCGCCGGTCGGTCTGCGAGGCGAAGCAGGCGAGCAGCTCGAGCTTGCGCTCGAGGAATCCGTCGATGGAGACGAAGCGCGTGGGCCGGAAGTCGATGGTCGCCGAGGGCGACTGGTAGCAGCCGACGGTGTCGATGGAGCGGGTCGCGACGAGCGTGGCCGCGTGCACGGCCCGGTGGTCCTGGTGGCGGTCGTGGTCGGTGTGCGTGTACACGACGGTGGGAGCCACCTCCCGGACGACCTCCTCGATGAGTCGCACGGTGGGGCCGCCGCTCGTGATCTCGGTGTCGACGAGGTCGTGGAGGAACAGGCGGGCGCCCAGCAGCTCGGCGGACGCGAGCGATTCGCTCTGACGGTCAGTGACGTCGCCGCCGCGGGATCCGCGCGAGAGCGTCAGGATCGTGACCTCGTCGCCGGCGGCGCGGTGAGCGGAGAGGGTGCCCCCGACCCCGATCTCGACGTCGTCGGGGTGCGCGCCGATGGCGAGCACGCGCTGGGCGGGAGGCTCGTCGGCATGGCGTGCGCGGCCTTCGGCGGCGAGTCGGGTGACGACCTCGACGAGGCGCGCGGAGTCGAGCGGCTTGGTGAGGAATTCGTCGGCCTGTGCTCGCAGCGCGGACACCGCGTATTCGACTGACACGTGCGCGGTCATCACGACGACGGGCAGGCGCGGGTGGTCGGCGCGGATCGCGGCGATGAAGTCGAGACCGGTGAGTCCTGGCATCTCGATGTCGGTGACGACGACATCCGGCCGGAACTCGGCGACGGCGGCGACCCCGGAGAGTCCATCCGCGGCTGTCTGCACGCGGCACCCGGCGCGGCGTTCGAGCACGGTCTTGACGTAGAGCGCGACATCCGCGTCGTCGTCGACGACGAGGACCCTCCCCTGGTGATGCATCAATCTTCCCCCGCGCCCGAGCCTACGACCTTGCGCCTCACGGCGCGAGGGTCGGAGCGCGACTCGGGGGAATCAGGAGCCGGTGGGCTTGGCGTAGAAGGCGCGCGCGAGCGCGTCGAGAACAGCGGCGGATCGAGGACCGAAGCCCAGCACGACGCCGTCGTCCATGTCGACGACGCGCTTGTTCTGGCCGGCGGTGGTGAGGGCGAGTGCGGGCTTGGCCTGCAGCAGACCGTCCACACCGCCCGAGGATTCGATGCCGTGGCTCATCACGAGGATCAGATCCGGGTCGGCTTCGACGATCGCCTCATCGGTGATGGGGCGCATGCCCTCCCAGCCGAGCTCGCCCGCGACGTCTCGGGCTCCGAGCGACAGGATGAGCTCGTCCGCCCCCGACTCCTCGCCGAAGAGGTAGTAGACCCCGGCCGTTCCGCGGATGTAGAGGAAGACGACCCGCAGCTGCTTCTCGGGGTCGGAGGGTGCGATGGCCTTGATGGCGGCGATGGTGTCCTCGACGTCCTGGGCGATGCGCGCGGCGAGGAGCTCGCCCGCATCGGCGACGCCGAGCACCGCGGCGACGTCGCGGGCGAGCTGGGAGGCGCCGTCGAAGCTGGAGACGTTCTGCACGAACACGACCGTGACGCCGGATTCGCGCAGCTGCTGGAGCACGTCGCGCGGGCCGATCGACCCGTCGGTGATGACCAGATCGGGGCGGAGGGCGAGCACGCCCTCCGCGTTGATCGAGTGCGATCCGCTGGTGACGATGGGCAGATCCTCGGTGCCGGGGAACGTGGTCGTCATGTCGCGACCGATCAGGCGGTCGCCGAGCCCGAGTCCCCAGACGGTCGCGGACAGCGAGCCGGCCATGTCGAGGGCGAGGACGCGGTCGGCTTTCGCGACCGTCACCTCGCGCGCGCCGTCGGCGTCGTGGGAGGTGACGGTGACGGGCAGGGCGGGTGCGGGGTTGTCGACGACCGGCTCGATGCGGTCGTCGGCGATGCGCGCGGTGGTCGCGCCGGTGACGGCACGAGGGTCGGGGTGCAGCTCGAGCTCGGAGAGCGGACGCGTGTCGACGACGGTGTCGGAGTCAGGTCCGGAGCTGTCGGGGGCGGCGGTCGCGGCACAGCCTGAGAGCAGGGCTGCCGCGGCTAGGGCGGCGACGAGGGAGCGGGTGCGGGCGCGTCGGGTCACCGCAGCAGTCTACGAGGATTAGGTGAGCCTAACCTGAGTCCAAGGTCCCGCCGGAAAGTAGTTGACATGTGAACTATCACCGACGTTTTCCCAGGTGGCTACAGGGACTCGTCCAGCCTGGCTTCCTACCATGAATGCATTCCCGCGGCGGCGCTGTGGTGGTCGTCGCCGCGGGAGATCTCTCAGGGAATCCCTGATCTCTGCGACGGCCCGCCAGGTCCCCCCTATATGGCGGGCCGTCGCTCTTTCCCCCGGTCGACGATCGAAAAGCGACCGAAACGCGCCCGCAACATCGCATCCCTACTCTCGCGTCATGGGCGACCTGTTCGAGGGATACTCCGCCGCCGTCACCAGGCGCGGAGCGCCCGCGCCCTGGGACGAG
>JAEYUT010000048.1 GCA_023432305.1 Actinomycetes bacterium | reverse complement strand
CGCCGGACGGGCTTCCCCCGTGGGTGCGGGCACTCGAGGACGGCGACGACGCCGGCTATTTCGGCAGCGGGTCCGCCGCCTGGCATGTGCACGGGTCGCTCGCGACGATCGTCGCGGGCATCCGCGCGCTTCTCATGCAGGCCCTCCATCCCGGGGCCATGGCGGGCGTGCACGACTGGTCGCGCTATCGCGAGGATCCGCTCGGGCGCCTCTCGGGCACGATCCGCTGGATCCTCAGCGTGACGTTCGGATCGAGCGAGCAGGCGCGGGCCGAGTCTGCGCGTGTGGGCCGGTTCCATGATCGCGTGCAGGGGGAGTACGCCGCGGGCGATGGCGCAACGCGCACCTACTCGGCTCATGACGCCGACCTGCTCGAGTGGGTGCATCTGGCCTTCGCCGATGCCTTCCTCGGTGCGGCGGAGGTCTGGGATCCGCGGATCCCCGGAGGTGCCGACCGCTATGTGGCGGAGTGGGCGACAGCGGGCGAGCTCGTCGGCGTCGTCGACCCGCCGCGATCAGAGGCGGAGCTGCGCGGGCGGCTGCGCGAGCTGCGCGAATCGGGGGCGCTGCGCCACGATGAGCGCGTCGCCGAGGTCGTGCGGTTCCTCCGCCGTCCGCCGCTCGGTCGCGGCATGGCTCTGCCGTATGCGGTGCTCTTCGGCGGCGCCGTCGCATCGCTGCCTCGCGAGTTCCGTGAACTCCTGGGCCTGCGAAGGCCCTGGTGGCCTGCCGTCACCTTCACACGGCTCGCGCTGCGCGTGGTGGCTCGGATCCTGGGTCAGCGGTCGACGTCCGTGGATGCCGCCGAGCGGCGCCTGGCGCGCCTGCGCATCGAGGGGCTTCCGACGGACGCCGTACCGTGGATGCCGCACGGCGAGCAGCGCGGCGGCGTGCAACACGAGGTCACGAACTGAAACGTCCTGACTCATAGGACTGCCCCCCCGAGGCCGAGTGACAGGATCGGCAGGCGCACGGGGAAGCCGGTGCGCAACGGGAGGAACACATGACCAAGCCGATTCGTGTCGTCGGGGTGAGCGGAAGCCCCACCGATCCGTCCCGCACGAGCGCGCTCGTGCGCCGGGTGTCCGAGGCCTTCGCCGAGCAGCTGGGCGGCGAGGTGGAGGTGATCGAGCTCGCCGAGGTCCTGCCGTCTCTCGCGCACGGCGGCTCTCGCTCGAGCCTCGGCCAGCCGGCTGTCGCGGCGCTCGAGTCGGTCGAGCAGGCCGATCTGCTGGTCGTCGGCTCACCCGCCTACCGCGCCACCTACTCGGGCCTGTTCAAGCTCTTCTTCGACTACGTGGGCCAGTACGCCCTCGTCGACACCCCCGTCGTGCTCACCGCGACGGGCGGCTCGGACCGCCATGCGCTCCTCGTCGAGCACCAGATGCGCCCGCTGTTCGGGTTCTTCCAGGCGCTCACGCTCCCCCTCGGCATCTTCGCGAACGAGCGCGACTTCACCGACTATCGCGTGACGAGCGCGGATCTCGATGAGCGGATCGCGACCTCGATCTCGCGAGCTCTTCCGCTTGTGCAGAGCCGCATCGCGATCAATGCGGCGGCCGAGAGCGCCGAGGCGCTCGTCGCGAGCTGACGCCGCGGGGCTCAGACGACGTCGGCCTTCGGGCAGTAGAGCATGGTGCGCCCGCCGTTGTCGCCCTTCTCGTGGGCCGACATCGGCGCACCGCAGAGGGGGCAGCTGCGCTCAGCCGCGGGCGGCGGAGCGGGCTGGTCGTAGGGGCCCAGCGGCGGCGGGCCGATCCACGGGAAGAGCTTGCGGTTGAGTCGCGCGAAGAAGCCGTCTCCCTGACCGTCGAAGTCGTTCGGCGGAACGTACCCGGTATTCCGTGGTGCCATAACCATTAGTGTACAAATCTTTTCGGTACGATGACGGAGTGCAGAACGACACCCCCGACCTGCTCGCCCTCGAGAACCAGGTGTGCTTCGCGCTCGCGGTCGCCTCGCGCAGCGTCAACGCCATCTATCGGCCGCTTCTCGAGCCCCTCGGCCTCACGCACCCGCAGTATCTCGTGATGCTCGCCCTCTGGCAGCAGAGCCCGCGCTCGGTGCGCGAACTCGGCGACGAGCTGGAGCTCGACCCGGCGACCCTCTCGCCCCTGCTCAAGCGCCTCGAGACGCTCGGCTACGTGTCGCGCCGACGCAGCACGGAGGACGAGCGCGTGCTCGAGATCACCGTGACGGATGCGGGCGCCGCACTGCGCACGCAGGCCGAGGCGATCCCTCCGCGCATCATCGAGCAGCTGGGCATGGGGATCGACGAGCTCGACGCCCTGCGCAGCTCACTGCAGCGCGTGATCGCCGCCGCACGCTGACCCGTTCCGGGCGAACAGGCAGCACCCTCTTCCAATAGTGTGCGAAACACAGTATGGTGTGACGCATGCCCGAAGATGAGGTCCTCGCCAACCACCTGCAGGAGCTGCGCCGCGGCACGATCGTGCTCGCCTGCCTCCTGCTTCTGAAGACCCCCGACTACGGCTACTCGCTCATCGAGTCCCTCGCCGCACGCGGGTTCGACACGGATGCGAACACGCTCTACCCGCTCCTGCGCCGCCTCGAGAAGCAGGGGCTTGTCATCTCGGAATGGGACACCAGCGAAGCGCGCCCGCGCAAGTTCTACCGCACAAGCGACGACGGCACCGCCCTCGCCGAGCAGCTCACCCAGGAGCGGCGCCGCCTCGACGCCGCATTCGACACCCTTCAGGACGGATCATGACCACCACTCTCACCGACCGCTACGTCGCCGCCGTTCGCCGCGGCATCCCCGCCGCCCAGCGCGACGACCTCGAACGGGAGCTGCGCGCCTCCATCGCCGACGCGATCGACGACCGGATCGAAAGCGGCGCGGACCCGGACGCCGCCGAGCGCGAGACGATCGCCGAGCTCGGGGATCCCATCGAGCTCACCGCGCGCTACGCCGGGAGGCCGCTGCACCTCATCGGCCCCACTCACTACGCCGACTGGAAGCGGCTGATGGTCGTGCTGGAGCTCACCGTCGTGCCCGTGACCCTCGCGGCGCTCATCGTCGTCGGGCTCATGAAGGGCCAGGGCGCGGGGGCCGCCATCGGGGACGCCGTCTGGACGAGTCTCGTCGTCGCCACCCAGCTCGCGTTCTGGATCACGGCGATGTTCGCGGTGATCGAGCGACTCCCGTCGACCCGCGACCACCGCATCGCCGGATGGACCCCCGACATGCTGCCCGAGACGAGCCGCTCGCTCACGAGCCCGCGGGAGTTCGTCGCCGAGAGCGCGTTCCTCGCTCTGCTGGCGACCGCGCTCATCGTCTCGCCGTTCGTCAGTCCGTTCGCCGACGCCGCGGGCGCGCCCATCCCGCTCATCGACCCGTGGATGTGGTCGAACGGGCTCATCGCGGTGCTCGTCGCGGTGCTGCTCGCCCAGATCGGGCTCGGCGCCCTCCGCCTGCGGGGCAGCTGGACGCTCCCGCGCGCTGTCGGGGCGATGGCCGTCGAC
>JAEYUT010000046.1 GCA_023432305.1 Actinomycetes bacterium | reverse complement strand
CGAGCGCTTGGTGGCACCCGCGTCGTACAGACGGATGACGGCCGGGCGCAGACGCTCGGTCATGATGAGGCGCGAGGCCTCGATGCCGTCTTCGACGGTCGGGAACTCGTAGACCGCGAAGAGACGGGTCTCGGGCAGCGGGTCGAGCTGCATGCGGATCTTGGTGATGACACCGAGGGTGCCCTCGGATCCGACGAAGAGCTGGAGGAGGTCGGGGCCGTTAGCGTGGTTCGGGACGGGGAGCGTCTCGATGATCGTGCCGTCGGCGAGCACGACCTCGAGCGAGAGCACGAGGTCCTCAGCCT
The DNA here is from genome assembly GCA_023432305.1 of Actinomycetes bacterium. Taxonomy (GTDB): domain Bacteria; phylum Actinomycetota; class Actinomycetes; order Actinomycetales; family Microbacteriaceae; genus Homoserinibacter. The sequence goes on along the minus strand of JAEYUT010000046.1, from coordinate 2,984 downwards.
TGCCGTACTTGGTCGACATGACGCCCGAGCCGCGGGCGGCGAGGTAGCCGCCGAGCGAGGCGATGGCGAACGACGACGGGTAGTGGGCGAGCATGAGGCCGCGCTCGTTGAGCGCCATCTCGAGCACCTCGCCGTTGATGCCGGGCTCAGCGGTGAGAACCAGCGACTTCTCGTCGATGTCGATGATCTTGTCCATGCGCTCCATGCCCAGGACGATGCCGGGGAGAAGCGAGACCGCGCCGCCCTGCGTGCCGGAGCCGAGGCCGCGGACGGTGACGGGGACCTTGTACTCGTTGCAGACGCTCATGACCTGCGAGACCTGCTCGGTGGTCTCGGGGGTGACGTAGAAGTAGGGGACCGCGATCTCCTGCTCCTTGGCCGTCCACATGACGGAGACCCAGTACTGGTCCATCGCGGCGCTCTTGCGCTCGTCGAGTCCGTCGCGGACGTTCTCCTGGCCGACTGCGCGGATGAGGTCGGTTCTGAACTGGTGCAGCAGCAGACCGGAAAGCTCGTGCATGAAAACCCTTTCGAGGTGACTTGTATAGACGAGCATACGGATTGGTGGATGCGTCCTCAACCCCACATCCACAGAACGGTCCGAAAACCGAGAACTCGGCGCGTGCGATACATTCGCTAGACACGGTCGCATCGCGCCGTCCGGCCCCCGCATCCGCCGATGTCGCACACGACGCGCTACAGGAGACGCCGCATGACCCCCGCCGAGCCGCGAACCACCTCGCGACACGAGCCGTACTATTCACTCATCTCCAACGAGATCCGCGGGCGCATCCTCTCCGGCGAGCTCAAGATCGGCGACAAGCTCCCCTCGGAGACCGAACTCGCCTCCGAGTACTCCGTCTCCCGGATGACCGCACGCCACGCCATCACCGAACTCGTCGACCAGCACCTCGTCGAGCGCATGCAGGGGCGAGGCGCCTTCGTCATCGGCGACAAGATCGAACGCCGCATGCGCGCGTTCTCCGGCTTCCACGAGGACATGCTCGCTCGCGGCCTCCGTCCCGGCTCCCGCACCGTGTCGCGCGAAGTGCGCCGCTGCACCACGAGCGAGGCACGCCTGCTCGCGCTTCGCCCCCACGAGGAGGTGCTCGTCATCACGCGCCTCCGCTCGCTCGAAGGCACCGACCTCGGCTGGCAGCGCATCGTCATCGCACCCGACCTCATCGAGGAGGTGCAGAAGCTCAACCTCGACGAGATGTCGTTCTACGCCTTCCTCCGCGAGACAGGGCGCCCCATCGCGCGCGCGCATCAGAAGGTCGAGGCGGTGCTCGATCCCGAGGTCGCCGCACTCATCGGGGCCCCGGAGCACACCCCGTTCCTGCGCTTCGAGAAGGTGTCGTACCGAGAGGGCGACATCCCCGTCGAGCTCCTGACCTCCGTCTTCCGCGGCGATCGCTTCGCCTTCGACATGGACCTGGCCGAGTAGGCCCACCGTGAGCCGCCCCCTCGAGGTCGTCTCGGTGGTCGACGCCGTCGCCAACGACCTGCGCGAGCGCATCCTCTCGGGCGAGCTGGAGGCAGGCACTCCCCTGGGCGAGGCGAAGGTGTCGAGCGCCTACGACGTCTCCCGGCCCACCGCTCGCTCCGCGATCGACGCACTCGTCACCGCACGCCTTCTCGTGCGCGGCGCACACAAGACCGCACGGGTGACGGCGCTCACCGCAGCGGATGTCGACGACATCTACGGCGCGCGCTCCGCGGTCGAGTCGGAGGTCGTCCGCCGTCTCGCGGCTGGCCGCGCCCGGCCGCCGCGTGCGGAGGCCGCCAACGCCCGCATCCGGGAGCTCGAATCCGGTGAGCCCCTCGCGATCGTCGGCCCCGACATGGAGTTCCACCGCGCCCTCGTGGATGCGGCGGGCAGTGAGCGGCTGAGCTCGATCTACGGCCTTCTCGCCGATGAGGTGCGCCTGTGCATGACGCAGGTGCAGAGTGCCGCGCTGCTGTCGACGACCGACATCGCCGCACAGCATGCGCGCATCCTCGACGAGATCGAGGCGGGGGACGCCGCGGCAGCCGCGGCGAGCCTGCAGCAGCACCTCGACGCGGCGCGCTCCCGACTGCGCGACTCCCTCGACGGCTGAGCCGGCGCAAGCCTCGACGGTATCGCGTCCATCTGTACACTTGTCAGACAAGTTTGCACCCTGACCCGTTGGATCGACGATGACCGCCCACACGCACTCCGCCCCCCGCGCCCTGCACCCGCGCGTCAGCCACGCCGTCGCCGACCCCACGCGCCTGCGCACCCGCACGATCGACCGCATCGCCTACGCCTCCGACGCCTCGCACTTCCTGCTCACCCCCGACGCCGTCATCGTCGCCGCCGACGCCGAGGAGGTCGCCGCGATCCTGCACGGCGCGCAGTCCAGCCGCACCGCCGTCACCTTCCGCTCCGGAGGCACGAGCCTCTCCGGCCAGGCCAGCAGCGACTCGGTGCTCATCGACACCCGCATGCACTTCCGCGGCATCGAGGTGCTCGACGGCGGACGCCGGGTGCGCGTCGAGCCGGGGGCCACCGTGCGTCAGGTCAACGCGCGCCTGCTCCGCCACGGGTACCGCCTCGGCCCCGACCCGGCGAGCGAAGCCGCCTGCACGATCGGCGGCGTCATCGCCAACAACTCCAGCGGCATGGCGTGCGGCGTCACCGAGAACACCTACCGCACCCTCGAATCCATGACGGTCGTGCTCGCCTCGGGCACCGTCATCCGCACCGACGACCCCGACGCCGACACACAGCTGCGCGCCGCCGAACCGGCCCTCTTCGACGGCCTCCGGCGCCTCCAGCGGCGCGTCCGCGAGAACCCCGAGTCGGTGCGCCTCATCGAGCGGCAGTTCGCGATGAAGAACACCATCGGCTACGGCATCAACGCGTTCCTCGACTTCGAGCGGCCCGTCGACGTGCTCGCACACCTCGTGATCGGCAGCGAAGGCACCCTCGCGTTCGTCGCGGAGGCCGTGTTCCGCAC
>JAEYUT010000013.1 GCA_023432305.1 Actinomycetes bacterium | reverse complement strand
GGGCCAGCTCGACCGGGTGCTGCACGCCACCCCCGAGGATCGCCGCGGCTTCATCGAGGAGGCGGCCGGCATCCTGAAGCACCGCCGTCGCAAGGAGAAGACTCTCCGCAAACTCGACGCCATGCAGGCCAACCTCACACGTCTCTCGGATCTCGCCGGCGAGATCCGGCGCCAGCTGAAGCCGCTCGGTCAGCAGGCGCAGATCGCGCGCGAAGCGCAGACGATCGCCGCGATCGTGCGTGACGCCCGCGCGCGTCTGCTCGCCGACGAGGTCGTCGAGCTTCGCAACGCGATCACGGATGTGACCCGCAGCGAATCGGAGCGCAAGACGGAGCGCGTGGTGCTGCAGGAGCAGCTCGACCAGTCGAAGCTGCGCCAGAACCGCATCGAGCAGTCGATGACTGGCGATGCCGTCGACGAGGCGCGCCAGGTGGCGTTCGGCCTCGAGCAGGTGCAGGATCGCCTGCGTTCGCTCTTCACCCTCGCCAACCAGCGCCTGTCGCTGCTGAGCCAGCAGTCCGAGCTTCCCGGCATGAGCCAGACCCTCTCGGAGTCGGCGGTCGCGGATGCGTTCGCCGAGGCGAAGCGCCTCGAAGCCGGCATCGCCGCCGCCGAGGAGGTTCTCGGCCGTGCGACAGCCGCCACCGCCACCGCGCGCGCGAGCCTCGACTCCCTCGACGAGGAGATCAGCGCCCAGTCGGCCCTCGTGAGTCAGCATGACCTCGAGCAGGGCCGACTCGCGGGTGCTGTGCGTGCCGCCGAGGAGCGCCGCGCCGCCACCGTCGCCCAGCTCGAACGCCAGAAGGCAGCGCTCGCCGCCGCCGAGGAGCGCCGCGAGCAGGCCCGTGCCGAACTCGTCTCGCTCGAAGGCGACGAGGAGGGCGCGGCCGAGGACACCGAGCTCGCCGGCGCGGTCGAGAAGGCCGAGCACTCGGTTGCCGAACTGCAGCAGACGGTCGACGCCCTGCGCGACGAGCTGCACGCCGCCGAGCGTGAGCGCGACGCCCTCGCCGCCCGCACGAGCGCCCTCACCCTCGCGACCGACCAGAAGGACGGCTCGCAGCAGATCATCGGACTCGACGGCATCCGCGGCATCGTCGCCGAGCACATCAAGGTCGGGGCCGGCTTCGAGGCGGCGATCGCCGCCGCCCTCGGCAGCCTCGCGGATGCGGTGCTCGCTGACACCTGGGACGCCGGTGTCGCGGCACTCGATCACGCGAAGGGCGTGGAGGCGGGGCGCGTCGAGATCGTCGTCGCCGACGCCGCAGCTCCCGCCGACCCGACCGGGCTTCCCGCCGGCATCCGCTCGGCCGCGAGCCTCGTCCAAGGTCCCGACGGCATCCGGGGAGTGCTCGCCGGATTCGTGGTCGCCGACAGCCTCGAGGCCGCACGCTCGGCGTGGCCTGCACTCGCGAAGCTCGGCGGCATCACGGTCATCACGCGCGAAGGCGACGTGCTCGCGGAGCACGTGCTGCGCGGCGGCTCCGCGGGCGGCCGCAGCCGCATCGAGCTGCTCGCCGAACGCGACGCCGCCCAGGAGAAGCTCGTGGGCGTCACCACCACGATCGAGCGCCTCGCGCACGAGCTCGCCGAGAAGCGCGAACAGCTCGACCTCGCCCGCATCGACCTCGTGCAGGCCTCCACCGCACTCAAGCAGTTCGAGGCGCGCCTCGCCGAGCGCAGCGAAGCCCTCGGGCGCTCGCGCATGCAGCTCGAAGCGGCGGTCGCCGAGAGCGAGCGGCTCGCCGAGGCTCTCGCGGGCCTCGCCGACCAGGTGGCGGCAGCGGATTCGGCTGTCGAGCGCGCCATCGGCGACCGCGACGCGCACGCCGCGACCCCGCGTCCGATCCTCGACGTCTCCGCCCGCGACGGGCTGCTCGCCGAACTCGAAGCCGCCCGCGCCGCCGAGGTGAGCGCGCGCGTCGAGCTGGAGACCGCCCGCGAGCGCGTGCGTGCCCAGCGCGAGCAGGCCGAGCAGATGAAGCGCCGTATGGAGGCCGAGCGCGCCGCAGCCGAGGAAGCCGCGCGTCTGGCCGTCATCCGACGCCACCAGATCGACGCCGCCCAGGGCGTGCTCGAACTGCTGCCCGCAGCCCTCGACACCGCCGATCGCTCGCTCGCCGAGGCGCGCGTCGCCCTTGCGGCCGCAGAAGCGGAGCGCGCGAAGCAGAACGAGGAGCTCACCGAGCTGCGTCGTGCTGAGGCGGTGCTGCGCGAACGTCTGCACGCTCTCAACGAGAACGTGCACGGCCTCGAGATGCAGGCGTACGAGAAGAAGCTGCACCTCTCGAGCCTGCTCGAACGCGCCGCCGACGAGCTCGGCCTTGTGGAGGACGTTCTCATCGCCGAGTACGGACCCGAGGTGCCGGTGCCCGTCGACGCAGCCGCCGCATCCGACGACGACGAGGCCGCCGAACCGCAGACCGAGCCCTACGACCGCGCGACGCAGAAAGCCCGCCTCGAACGCGCGGAGCGCAAGTTCGCCCAGCTCGGTCGGGTGAACCCGCTCGCGCTGGAGGAGTTCGCAGCTCTCGAGCAGCGCCACAAGTTCCTGACCGAGCAGCTCGCCGACCTCACCGCCACCCGCAAGGATCTCCTCACGATCATCGAAGAGATCGACGAGAAGATGAAGGACATCTTCGCCGCCGCGTTCGCCGACACCAAGGCGGCGTTCGACGAGGTGTTCCCGATGCTCTTCCCCGGCGGCACCGGCTCGCTGCACCTCACCGACCCCGACGACATGCTGCTCACCGGCATCGAGGTGACCGTGAAGCCCGCAGGCAAGAAGATCGAGCGACTGTCGCTGCTCTCCGGTGGCGAGCGTTCGCTCGCGGCTGTCGCGCTGCTGTTCGCGATCTTCACCGCGCGCCCCAGCCCCTTCTACATCCTCGACGAGGTGGAGGCGGCGCTCGACGACGCCAACCTCGGACGACTGCTGAGCGTCATCGAGCGTCTGCGCGAGAACTCGCAGCTCATCATCATCACGCACCAGAAGCGCACCATGGAGACCGCGGACGCACTGTACGGCGTCTCGATGCGCCAGGATGGCGTGAGCGCCGTCGTCGGTCAGCGAGTCGCCGCCCCGGAGGAGCGCGCGAGCTGAACGCCCGCCGCGTCAGGGCGCCGCGATGCGTCCGCTCTGCGGCGGCTCCTGGACGACGGCAGGCCGGTACGGAACGCCCGTCGCGCGGTGCTCGATGACCGGGCCGAAGCCCACGAGCTCGCGCGAAGTCCATTCCAGGGTGTCATCGGGGAAGAACCGGATCGTGTGGTCGATCCCGTGCGGCCCCTCGGCCGAGAGCACCCGACCCCTGAACTCCTCCTCGTGCACCCACGCGCCACGCGCGAACACGGGGACGTCGCTGCGGCCCGCGAAGGGGATGGTGCTCGGAACCCACTCGTTCACCCCGTAGACGATCTTCGACTCGACGCCATCGAAGCCGAGCAGCATCGTCGCACCGTCGGGCGTCGAGTGCAGCGCGAGCGTGTCCGGCACGTTCCGCCATCCGGGTGCGTCGAGGCGATAGTGCACCAGGTCGATGGCCGCGAACGGCATCTCCGGGTGCGGCTTCGGCGAGGGGACCTCGAACGCGAAGACCGCGGGCTCGCCCTCGTCATCCGCGCCCGAGGGGGTGCCCCCGAACAGCGCCTCGCGGTGGCGCCAGATGATGTCGAGAGGCTTCTGCATGTTCTGCACGCTCGCGGTGATCGCGATGACGGCGTCGTCCCCCGGAAGCACGATGCAGAACTGCCCGAACATGCCATCGGCGCGGAAGCCGAACGTGCTCATCCAGAACTGGTAGCCGTAGCCCAGGTCCCAGTCGATCGATTCGCCGACGCTCGGCACGAGCGGCGAGGTCGCCATCGCGACCCACTCCGGCGGCAGAACCTGGCCGCCGCGGAACGTCCCTCCCTGCAGCAGCATGAGCCCGAACGCGGCGATGTCACGCGTCGAGATCGAGAGACCGAACCCGCCCAGGTCGATGCCCTGCGGATTCTGCTCCCACGTGGCGTCGGTGATCCCGAGCGGATCGAGCAGGCGCGGCCGCAGGTAGTCGAGAAGCCGCTGCCCCGTGACCTTCTGCACGAGCGCGGAGAGCACGAAGCTCGCACCCGTGTCGTACAGGAACGTCGTCCCCGGGTCGGTGTTGAGAGGCTGGGCGAGGAACGTGCGCACCCAGTCGCCGGTGCCGGTGCGCAGGAGCGCATCGGTGCTGTCCTCGGTGTGCCCCGTCGTCATCGTGAGCAGGTGGTGCACCCGCAGATCGAGCAGCCGCGCATCCACATTCGGGGGCGCCTGCTCGGGGAAGTGCTGCACGATCCGATCGTCGACGCTGAGCAGCCCCTCGCTCACGGCGAGCCCCACCGCCGCAGACGTGAAGCTCTTGCTCACCGAGTAGAGCGTGTGCGGGCGGGTGGTCGTGTATGGCGCCCACGCCGCCTCCGCCACGAGCCTCTCGTGCCGCACGAGCACGAAGCCGTGCAGCGAATCGAGAGCAGAATCGAGCTCGTCGAGGAGGGCGCCGAGGGCCGAGACGTCGACTCCCTGCGCTTCAGGTGAACTGGTGCGCAGAACCACGTCGTCCATGCAGGCAAGGGTAGACCCGTGTGCGCCCGAAACCCAGGCCCCGACGTGTCAAGATCGTCAGGGAGGACGCATGACGAATGAGCGAAAGCCGGATCGCCGGGAGGCCGGCGCGCCCGCGGCGCACGTGAAGCGGCGGCGCGGCATCCGCTGGGCTCTCGGCGGCGCGGGACTGCTCGCGTTCGCGATCCTCGTTGTCGCGATCGCCCGCTGGCTGCGCACGCTCGACCCCGTCATGGAGTTCCTCGCCGCGTATCCGGGCTCGTATCCGCTGCCCGAGAACGCACCCGTGGGGCTGCCGCCGTGGCTCGGCTGGCAGCACTTCTTCAACATCTTCCTGCTGCTGCTCATCGTGCGCACCGGGTGGCAGATCCGGCGCACCACGACGCCCACGGCGCTCTGGTCATCCCGGAAGGTGCGCAAGCGCCGCATGAGCCTCACCGTGTGGTTCCACCAGGGGCTCGATGTGCTGTGGGTGGCGAACGGCGTGATCTACGTGGTGCTGCTGTTCGCGACCGGCCAGTGGATGCGCATCGTGCCCACCAGCTGGGATGTGTTCCCGAACGCGGTCTCCGCCGTGCTGCAGTACGCGAGCTTCGACTGGCCCACCGAGAACAGCTGGGTGAACTACAACAGCGCCCAGCAGCTCGCCTACTTCGTGACCGTGTTCGTGGCTGCGCCGCTCGCGATCGCCTCGGGCGCGCGGATGTCTGCCTGGTGGCCGCGCGAAGGGCGCCTGTCCAAGGTGCCGTACGCGTGGGCCGAGAAGCTGCACTTCCCGGTGATGATCTACTTCGTGGCCTTCGTGATCGTGCACGTGCTGCTCGTGCTCACCACGGGTGCGCTGCGCAACCTCAACCACATGTACGCCTCCCGCGACGACGCGAGCTGGTGGGGCTTCGCGGCGTTCATGGGATCGCTCGCGGTGCTCGTGGCGGCATGGCTGCTCGCGCGCACCTCCGTGATCGCCTGGATCGGCCGCCGCTTCGGCGACGTGACGATCCGCTAGCCCACACTCGCGCGCATCCGCGACCCGCCCGCATCCGCGTGCAGTCTCCACCGAGACGTCACTTCCGACCGTTCCGCTGCGCGCCTTCCGGTCGAAACTGACGGCTCGGTGAGCGCTTACGCGACGCGCTCGCCGTTGATGGTGAGCACCCGCCAGCCGTCGCCGACCCGCTCCATCGCGGAGACGGATCCGTTGGTCACCACATCGACGGGGTAGCCGGTGAGGTGGCGGAGCGTGTACTTCGCGATCGAGCCATGGCACACCGCGACGACGTTCCGGCCAGGGAAGTCGGCGTCGATCCGCCCCAGCGCTCGCAGCCCGCGCGCCACCATGTGGTCGAGCGTTTCGGCGTTCGGGTAGCTGCGGTCAGGCCAGCGCGCCATGATCTCGGCGCTGCTGGTGCCCTCCCACGGCCCATAGTCACGCTCGACGAGGTCGTCGTAGGCGGGGCCGAGTTCCAGCCCGAGGCCGTCGGCCACGATCTGCGCCGTCTCGCGCGCACGCGACAGGGGCGAGCTCACGATGACGTCCCACTCCCACCCGTCGAGCATCGCGACGGCGTCGCGCGCCTGCTGGCGTCCCGTGTCGTTGAGGGGGATGTCGGTCGACCCCTGCATCAGTCCCTGGCGGTTCCACTCGGTCTGGCCATGACGGATGAAGGCGAGGGTCATGCATCCATCATGCCGGGTGGGTGCTCGTCGCCCGGCCCGCGCCTTCGCCGCCCGGTAGCCTGGAGGTATGGCTTCCTGGTCTCTCGGCAATGCGCTTCGTGGCATGTTCACGAAGGCGACCATCGACGACAACACATGGGAAGACCTGGAGGATGCGCTCCTCAGCGCCGACTTCGGGCCCGACCTGACCGAGGCGATCGTCGACGAGCTGCACCAGAAGGTGGATCGCTACCGCACCACCGACCCGAAGGATCTGCAGCGGATGCTGCGCGAGACCATCGAGGAGCGGCTCGCGAAGTACGACTCCACCCTCACCCTCACCGCACGCCCCGCAGTGGTGCTTGTGGTCGGTGTGAACGGCGTCGGCAAGACGACGACGATCGGCAAGTTCTCCAAGTTCCTCAACACCCACGGACGCTCGGTC
>JAEYUT010000005.1 GCA_023432305.1 Actinomycetes bacterium | reverse complement strand
CGTCGAGCCAGCCCTGCGTGCCGTAGGGGTCGTCGTAGGTGCCGTAGAGGTAGGCGTCCTTGTCGGCGTCGTCGGTGAAGCACTCGATGCCGGTCGACCGTCCGACGCCGCGCGGGTCGAAGCCGATCACATCGAACCGTTTCAGAACGTCGGGGCTGACGATGTACGGTGCCGAGTAGGCGACGAAGTCGAACCCGGAGCCGCCGGGTCCGCCCGGGTTGATGAGGAGGGAGCCGATGGGCGTGCCCTCGGCGCGATGCCGGGCGATGGCGACGGTGATCGTCTCGCCTGTCGGCTCCGACCAGTCCAGCGGCACCGTCACGTCGGTGCAGTCGACACCGCGCGTGCCGCAGTCGGTGCGCCAGTCGAGCTCCTGCGTGTAGAAGCGCTCGAGATCGGGGTCGACCTGCTCCCCCGTGGGCCCGGGTCGCTCGTCCGTCGCGGTGCCGCCGCCCATGCCGAACAGCGGAATGAGGGTGCAGCCGGACAGCAGGAGCGACGCACTCAGCACGGTCGCGAGCGCGGCACCGAGGCGGCGGGCGGGGGTCGAAGCCATGCCGACAGCCTAGAGCGCCCGGCCCAGGGTGAACCCGGTGGAACGACGACGCGCCCCGATCCGGGATCCGGATGGGGCGCGTCGTGCGGAGCTGATCCGCGACGTCACTTCGCGGCGAGGACCTCGCGCAGAAGAGCTGCGGTCTCGGACGGTGTCTTGCCGACCTTCACGCCCGCGGCCTCGAGGGCCTCCTTCTTCGCCTGGGCGGTGCCGGCGGAGCCGGACACGATCGCGCCGGCGTGACCCATCGTCTTGCCCTCGGGGGCGGTGAAGCCCGCGACGTAGCCGACGACGGGCTTCGTGACGTTCGCCTTGATGAACTCGGCAGCACGCTCCTCGGCGTCGCCGCCGATCTCGCCGATCATGACGATGGCCTCGGTCTCGGGGTCCGCCTCGAACGCCGCGAGGGCATCGATGTGGGTGGTGCCGATGATCGGGTCGCCGCCGATGCCGATGGCGGTCGAGAAGCCCAGGTCGCGCAGCTCGTACATCATCTGGTAGGTCAGGGTGCCCGACTTCGACACGAGGCCGATCGGTCCCTTGCCGGTGATGTTGGCGGGCGTGATGCCGACGAGCGCCTCGCCGGGGGTGATGATGCCGGGGCAGTTCGGGCCGATGATGCGGGTCTTGTTGCCCTTCGACTTCGCGTACGCCCACGCCTCAGCGGTGTCCTGCACGGGCACGCCCTCGGTGATGACGACGAGCAGCGGGATCTCGGCGTCGATCGCCTCGATCATCGCGTCCTTCGTGAACGCCGGGGGAACGAACGCGATGGAGACATCCGCGCCCGTGGCCTCGATGGCCTCCTTGACGGTGCCGAACACGGGGAGTGTGACGCCGCCCTCGTGCTCGACCGTGGTGCCGGCCTTGCGCGCGTTCACGCCGCCGACGATCTGGGTGCCCGCCTTGAGCATGAGGGCGGTGTGCTTGGTGCCCTCGCCGCCGGTGATGCCCTGGACGATGACCTTGGAGTCCTTGTTGAGGAAGATCGACATGTCTCTCTAGTCCTTACTTCGCAGCCAGCTCGGCGGCCTTGTCGGCGCCCTGGTCCATCGAGGTGGCAACGGTGACGAGCGGGTGGTTCGCGGCCGCGAGGATCGCGCGGCCTTCCTCCACCTGGTTGCCGTCGAGACGGACGACGAGCGGCTTGGTGGCCGCGTCGCCGAGGATCTCGAGAGCCTTCACGATGCCCTCCGCCACGGCGACGCACGAGGTGATGCCGCCGAACACGTTCACGAACACGCTCTTGACCTGCTCGTCGCCGAGGATGACGTCGAGGCCGTCGGCCATGACCGTGGCCGAGGCGCCGCCGCCGATGTCGAGGAAGTTGGCGGGCTTCACGCCGCCGTGGTTCTCACCGGCGTACGCGACGACGTCGAGCGTCGACATCACGAGACCCGCGCCGTTGCCGATGATGCCCACCTGGCCGTCGAGCTTGACGTAGTTGAGGCCCGCGGCCTTCGCCTTCGCCTCGAGCGGGTCGGCGGCGTCCTTGTCTTCGAGCGCTTCGTGCTCGGGGTGGCGCACCTCGCTCGCGTTGCCGTCGAGCGACACCTTGCCGTCGAGGGCGACGATGTCGCCGGCTCCGGTGAGCACGAGCGGGTTGACCTCGACGAGGGTGGCGTCTTCGCCCGTGTAGACCTCGTAGAGCTTCACGATGACGGGGGCGACCTTGTCGACGATCTCGGCGGGGAACTTCGCCGCGACGGCGATCTCCTTCGCCTTGTCGAGGTCGATTCCGGCGAGCGGGTCGATCTCGATGCGCGCGAGCGCGTCGGGGCGCTCCTCGGCGAGCTGCTCGATCTCCATGCCGCCCTCGTAGGAGGCCAGCGAGAGGTAGGACCGGTTGGCGCGGTCGAGCAGCACGGAGAAGTAGTACTCCTCCTTGATGTCGGCGCCCGCGGCGACCATGACCTTCTTGACGATGTGGCCCTTGATGTCGAG
>JAEYUT010000376.1 GCA_023432305.1 Actinomycetes bacterium | reverse complement strand
ATGCCGATGAGGCGCCGCAGCTCCCGGTCGCCGGGGGCCGCGAACCCCACCGCCGACTGCGACCGGCGCCGCAGCATCGCGTCAGCGGCGCCACGGGGCCGCACGATCACTCCGCGGCGGGCTCGTCTGCGGCCTGGAAGCCGAGCGAGAGCGAGTTCATGCAGTAGCGCAGGCCCGTGGGGGTGCCGAAGCCGTCATCGAAGACGTGGCCCAGGTGTCCGCCGCAGTTGGCGCAGCGCACCTCGGTGCGCACCATGCCGAGCGAGGTGTCCTCGAGCAGCTCGACGGCATCCGGGTTCACCGAGTCGTAGAAGCTCGGCCAGCCGCACCCGGAGTCGAACTTGGTGCCGCTCTTGAAGAGCTCGGCACCGCACGCCGCACACGTGTAGAGGCCGGCGCGGTGCTCATCGAGCAGCTCGCCCGTCCAGGCGCGCTCCGTGCCCGACTCGCGGAGCACACGGTAGCGCTCCTCGCCGAGCTCCTCGCGCCACTGCTCCTCTGACTTGCTGACCTTGTAGCCCATCGCCATCCCTTCCGTCCCTCATCGTAGGCACCCGCCGCGCCTCTCGCTGGCTCGCGACCTCGTGTGACGCGACCGGCACACGCCCAGCCGACGACCAGGTTCGCGGAGACTGCGCCCATAGGATGACGGCGTCCGCACAGCACGACCAGAGGAGACGCATGACCGGGGCAGACGCCGACGTGTCGTCGTCCGCCGATGCCGTCGACCTCGTCGACGTCTCGGGACTGGGCGAGCTGGAGCGGCGCATCATCGAGTTCGAGAACTCGGCCGTCGCTTCGGGCGTCGTCACCGCGGCCGCCGTGCGGCGCGAGTTCGGCGTGACGCTCGCCCGATACCATCAGATGCTGTCGGGGGTGCTCGACTCTCCTCAGGCTCTCCGCCACGACCCGATGCTCGTCCGCCGTCTGCGCCGCCTCCGCGACGCGCGTGCGGCGGCGCGCGCCTCCCGAACCTTCCGCCTCGACACCCAGGACACCGACGACTAGTGGCACGCTTCCCCCAGGATCGCTTCGACGAGATTCCCCATGACATCGCGCGCGTGGGTGCGCACCGCGCACCGGGCCGCCGCGGCGGCGGATGGATCGCCTTCGGGTGGTCGATCGTGGCCGTCGCCGTGCTCACGGCAGGCGGACTGTTCGCCCTCTCGACGCTCAACCCCGACCTCGAGATCTTCCCTGCAGCCTCCGAGACACCCGAGCCCACCCCTGACGTCATCGAGACCATGGATCCCGTGACCGACCCGTCGACGATCGACCCTGAGGTGCTCGACAGGCTCACGATCACGGTGCTCAACGGCACGTCCACGCAAGGCCTCGCCGCCGTCGCGGCGGAGCAGATCGGCGCGGCCGGCTGGCCGACGCCGTCGGCGGCGGCAGCCGACTCGACGGCCGAGGAGGCGACGATCGTCTACTACAGCGACCCGGCAGACGAGGGCTACGCCCGCGGAATCATGCAGGCCATCGGCGCCGCTGATGCGCGCCTCAGCGACGCGTTCATCCTGACATCGATCACGGTCGTCCTCGGCTCCGACTACGTGCCGCCCGCTGGCTAGGTGAGGTTGCTCCGACATGCTCGGAGGACTCGCGCGGGGCGTGTGTTACGCGGATGTTTCCGCGCGGTTGAATCTTCGGAACGTCTTGCCTGATCGGGCTTTTCCGGGCCACATCGCCCGGAATCCGCTGGTTAGCATCGCTTGTGCCCGCCGCAACCGGGTCGGCACGCACCACGGCAGCAAGGAGCACGACATGGCCAACGGAACCGTCAAGTGGTTCAACGCAGAGAAGGGCTTCGGCTTCATCACGGCCGAGACCGGACAGGACTACTTCGTCCATTTCTCCGCGATCGACATGCCGGGCTTCAAGGTTCTCGAAGAAGGCCAGCTCGTCGACTTCCAGATCGGCACCGGCGAGAAGGGCCCTCAGGCCGAAGCGGTGCGCCCGCTCTGAGCGGATGGGATGCGCGGGACGCGCCGTCCGGTGTCGCTCGCGCGGTGCGTGAGGCCCCTAGCATGACGGCATGCGACTGAGGGGGCGCGGCATCGCCGCGAGCGCGGTGCTGGCGATCGTCGCGATCGCCGCGGCCGGGTGCACGAGCGCGGAGGCGGTGCCGACGGCCCCGCCGACACCCACCCCCACGTATGTGTCGACCTACGAGACACCCGCGCCGATCGTCTACGCCCCTCTCACCGGGCTGGCCGTCGATGACCCGGCGTCGCTCGCGCGACCGTCGCTCGCCGCCAAGATCGACAACCATCCCTCGGCGCGCCCGCAGGTGGGTCTCGAGACGACCGATCTCGTGTTCGAGGAGCTCGTCGAAGGCGGGCTCACCCGCTACGTGGCCGTCTGGCACTCGAGCATCCCCGCAGAGATGGGACCGGTGCGCTCCATCCGCCCCATGGACCCCGACATCGTGTCGCCGCTCGGCGGCATCATTGCGTACTCGGGAGGGCAGGAGCGCTTCGTCGCGCTCATGCGCGCCACCGAGGTGCACAACGCGATCCACGGGCAGCGCAACACGGACCCGTTCATGTTCCGCGGCAAGAATGCCCCTGCTCCGCACAACGTCCTCGTGAAGGCCCAGGAGCTCGTCGCGAGCCTGCCGAGCCTGGCTCCCCCGCAGCAGCACTTCTCGTTCGCGGACAGTGCGGCGAACTCGACGGCATCGCGCGAGGGGCAGACGGTCGCGGGAATCGATCTTCGGTTCGGGTCCTCCTCCTCGCCTGCCTGGCGCTGGGATGCGGGCTCCGAGCGCTGGCTGCGCACGCAGTCGGGGGCCGTCGACCTGGATGCGACGGGCGCGCAGCTGAGTGCCGTCAACGTCGTCGTCGTGCGGGTCCCCGTCACCACCGGTCTCGGTGTGCCCAAGACGGAGCTGATCGGATCCGGTGAAGCGTGGGTGCTCTCCGGCGGCAAGGCGGTGCACGCCGCATGGTCGAAATCCGACAGGTCGTCGGTCATCCGCCTCGTCGACGACACGGGAGCCGTGGTGCGACTCGCGCCCGGCAACAGCTGGATCGAGCTCGTGCCGAATGCCGGCAGCGCCGATCTGGTCCCTGTCTCCTGAGTCCCCGAGTGCAGGGCGCGCGACGCATCCGCAGGCGGCTTGCACTCGCCTGGGTAGAGTGCCAAACTGGATTTGGCACTCACTCAAGCTGAGTGCCAAATCACTGTGGCTCACGTCCGGGAGGGACGACACTTACCAATGGCTAAGATCATTGCTTTCAATGAGGACGCACGCCGTGGCCTCGAGCGCGGCCTCAACATCCTCGCCGACGCCGTCAAGGTGACCCTCGGCCCGCGCGGCCGCAACGTCGTGCTGGAGAAGAAGTGGGGCGCCCCCACCATCACCAACGATGGCGTCTCGATCGCCAAGGAGATCGAGCTCGACGACCCGTACGAGAAGATCGGCGCGGAGCTCGTCAAGGAGGTCGCCAAGAAGACCGACGACGTCGCCGGTGACGGAACGACCACCTCGGTCGTGCTCGCCCAGGCGCTCGTCCGCGAGGGTCTGCGCAACGTCGCAGCCGGCGCCGACCCGATCAGCCTCAAGCGCGGCATCGAGAAGGCCGTTCAGGCTGTCGAGGCCGAGCTTCGCGCGAACGCCAAGGAGATCGAGACCAAGGACGAGATCGCCGCGACCGCGTCGATCTCCGCCGCGGACCCCGAGATCGGCGCGCTCATCGCCGAGGCCATCGACAAGGTCGGCAAGGAGGGCGTCGTCACCGTCGAGGAGTCGAACACCTTCGGCACCACGCTCGAGCTCACCGAGGGCATGCGCTTCGACAAGGGCTACCTGTCGGCGTACTTCGTGACCGACCCCGAGCGTCAGGAGGCGGTCTTCGAAGACCCGTACATCCTGATCGTCAACGGCAAGATCTCGAACATCAAGGACCTCCTGCCGATCGTCGACAAGGTGATCCAGGCGGGCAAGCAGCTCCTCATCATCGCGGAGGACGTCGACGGCGAGGCTCTGGCCACGCTCGTCGTCAACAAGATCCGCGGCATCTTCAAGTCGGTCGCCGTCAAGGCCCCCGGCTTCGGCGACCGCCGCAAGGCTCAGCTCGCCGACATCGCCATCCTCACCGGTGGCGAGGTCATCAGCGAGGAGCTCGGCCTCAAGCTCGAGAACACCACGCTCGAGCAGCTCGGCCAGGCGCGCAAGGTCATCGTCACCAAGGACGAGACCACCATCGTCGAGGGTGCCGGCTCGGCCGAGCAGATCGCCGGTCGCGTCAAGCAGATCCGTCAGGAGATCGAGAACACCGACTCCGACTACGACCGCGAGAAGCTCCAGGAGCGCCTCGCCAAGCTCGCCGGCGGCGTCGCCGTCATCAAGGCGGGTGCGGCCACCGAGGTCGAGCTCAAGGAGCGCAAGCACCGCATCGAGGACGCCGTGCGCAACGCGAAGGCCGCCGTCGAGGAGGGCATCGTCGCCGGTGGTGGCGTCGCGCTCATCCAGGCCGGCAAGGCCGGGTTCGAGAAGCTCTCGCTCGAGGGCGACGAGGCCACCGGCGCCAACATCGTGAAGGTCGCGATCGACGCGCCGCTCAAGCAGATCGCCCTCAACGCCGGCCTCGAGCCGGGCGTCGTGGTCGACCGCGTGCGCCACCTCCCGGTGGGCCAGGGCCTCAACGCCGCCACCGGCGAGTACGTGGACATGCTCGCCGCGGGCATCAACGACCCGGTCAAGGTGACCCGTTCGGCGCTGCTCAACGCGGCTTCGATCGCGGGCCTCTTCCTCACCACCGAGGCTGTCGTCGCCGACAAGCCCGAGAAGGTCGCGGCGCCGGCCGGCGACCCGACGGGTGGCATGGACTTCTGATCCATCGCAGCAACACAGAAGGGCGGTCCCATCGGGGCCGCCCTTCTGGCGTTCACGGGAGATCGGCTCCCGGTGGCGCCCGCCGCGTGAGTTGCGCGGGCTCCTCCGCTCA
>JAEYUT010000358.1 GCA_023432305.1 Actinomycetes bacterium | reverse complement strand
CTCGACATCCGCCTGGCCTTCGCGTGGGTGCGCCGCAACATCGCGGCGTTCGGCGGCGACCCATCCCGCGTCACCGCGTTCGGCGAGTCGGCGGGCGCGGATGCCCTCGCCCACCTGCTCGCGACGTCGGATGCGTCCGACCTCTTCGACCGCGTGATCCTGCAGTCGGCGCCGCTCGGCCTCCGCACCGGCCGCGCCGAGATGACGGCAGCCATGTTCGCGGAGGTCGCCGACCTCACCGCCGACACCCCCATCGAGGAGATCATCGAGCGCCACCCGCGCATCACAGGCGCGGCGAGCCCCTTCGGCCTCGCGAGCGCGATGGCGTTCGGCGTGCAGTACGGCCACGCGCCGCTGCCCGCCGAGGAAGCCGTCGAGGACGCCTGGCGCGCCTCCGCCGGGATCCCGATGCTCATCGGGCACAACGCGAACGAATCGCGCATGTTCATCCCCGACCTGCCGAAGATCGGCGACCTCACCCGCACACGGTTCATCGGCCCCCTGGTGCTGAAGCTCGTCGACCGCACCCTCACGCGAAAGGTCTACGTGGATGCGCTGAAGCGCCTCGCGAAGCTGCGCGCGGGCGCAGGCGGTTCGGCCCAGACCTACGAGATCACGTGGGGCGCGCCCGGCAACCTCTATGGCGCCGCCCACACGATCGACCTCGCCCTGCTGCTCGGCCATGAAGCGGCGTTCCGCGGCTCGATGCTGCTCGCGGGCGCCACCTGGGACCAGGTGCACGAGGCGGGTCGCGGTGTGCGGCAGGCATGGGCTGACTTCGCGCGCGGCGAGCTCGCGGATGCGGGACGCATCGACGGCGTGCTCCGCTGGGAGCGCGCGGCGGCCTGAGAAGCCCGCACGCTCCGCGCGATCAGTTGAGGACGGGTGTGTCCTCGGGGATGACGCCCCCGTGGTACAGCACCGAGGCGAGATTCTCGAGCGCCCGCAGCGCGACTCGCTGGGTGAGCGGGCCGTACGAGATGCGCCCGACCCCGAGCTCCTGGTACTCGCGTGCCGTCAGCGCCCCCGGCAGCCCGATGACGGAGAGCTTCCCCCACCCAAGGCCCTCGACGAGCGGCTCGATCTGCTCGCGCGTGAGCGCCCCCGGCACGAACACGAGCGCCGCCCCCTCGTCGAGGAAAGCCCGCCCGCGCTCGATCGCGTCGGCGATGCTCTCCTCGATCGGCCGGCTCTTCGCGCGCACGATCGCATCCGTGCGGGCGTTCAGCTGGAACTCGATGCCTTCGCTCTCGGCGGCGCGCATGATCGCGCGCACGCGATCCACCGACTCGGCGAGCGGGCGCAGGCGATCCTCCACGTTGGCGCCCACGATGCCGGCGCCGATCGCACGTCGCGTCGTCTCGGCCGGATCCGCGTAGCCGTCATCGAGGTCGGCCGTCACGGGAAGCGAGACGGCATCCGCGATGGTCTTCGCCCCCTGCAGCGCCAGCTCGAACGGCATCTCGCCGTCGGCGTAGCCGTACATCGCCGCGATCGAATGCCCGGCGGTCGCGATCGCCTTCGTCTCGTGGAGACCCGCGACGACCTTCGCGCTCACCGCATCCCACACGTTCACCACCTGCAGGATCTCGGGGGCCTCGTGCAGCGCCTTCAGTTCGAGTGCCTTGTCGCGTGTGCTCATGGCGGAGCACCCTATCGCGAAGTCCCGGGCGAACTCCCAGGGGACGCCACCGGTGATGCTGGATGCTGGACGGAGTCGAATGGGGAACGGGGAGACGTGGCTGAGCTGCTGTACCGACTGGGGAAGGCCGCGGCTCGCCGCGCTGGCTGGGTGATCGGCGTCTGGGTGCTGATCCTGGCACTCGCAGGCGGGGCGTTCGCGTTGTTCTCCGGAAGCCTCACCAACAACTTCGACATCCCAGGCACCGCCTCCACCGACGTCATCGACGAGCTGCAGCGCGAGCTTCCCGACTACAGCGGCGCGGCCGGAACGATCGTCTTCCACACCGACGACGGCGCCCCGTTCACCGAGGAGCAGCGCGCCGCGATCGAGGAGCTCGTGGCGGACGCCGAGAACCTGCCCGACATCGCGCGCGCCGTGGGCCCGTTCGATGCGGAGCAGCAGCGCGCCGACGAGGTGGCGCAGCTCGAGGCCGGTCGCGAGCAGATCGCGGGGGCGCGCGCACAGCTGGACGCCGCCCAGCAGCAGCTCGACGCCGGTCGCGCCCAGCTCGACGCCGGGCAGCAGCAGCTCGACGCCGCGCGGGCGCAGCTGGAGGCCGCCGGTCTGCCCGCTGCCACGATCGATTCCCGACTGGGCGCACAGCAGGCGCAGCTCGACGCGAGCCGCGCCGAACTCGACGCGGGGCAGACCGAGCTCGACGCGAACCGTGCCGAGGTCGACGCCCAGACGAGCCTCCTCGAGCAGGGAACCGAGCTCCTGGATCTCTCCGAGGGCATCCGCTTCGTCTCCGAGGATGGCGCGACCGCGGTCGCGAACGTCGTGTTCACCGACACGCGCCTCGAGCTCTCCAACGAGGCGCAGCAGTCCGTGATCGAGCACTTCCGCGACGCCGACATCCCCGGCGTGGAGGTGTCGTTCTCCACTGAGATCGCCCAGGGTGTTCCGCAGATCTTCGGCATCGGCGAGGCGATCGGCCTGCTCATCGCGGCGATCGTGCTCATCGTGATGCTCGGTTCGCTGCTCGCCGCGACGTTCCCGATCATCACCGCGCTCACCGGCGTGGGGGTGGGTGTGCTCGCCTCCCTCTCGCTCTCGGGCGTCGTGCAGATGGCCTCCGTGACACCCGTGCTGGGTGTCATGCTCGGCCTCGCTGTGGGGATCGACTACGCCCTCTTCATCGTCAACCGGCACCGCAAGCAGCTGCTCGCCGGCGCCGAGGTGCGCGAATCGATCGGGCTCGCGAACGGCACCGCGGGCACGGCGGTGGTGTTCGCCGGGTCGACGGTCGTGATCGCGCTTCTCGCACTCGCCGTCACCGGGATCCCGTTCCTCGCCCTCATGGGCGCGGTCGGCGCGTTCTGCGTTGCCATCGCCGTGCTCATCGCGGTGACGCTCGTGCCCGCGCTGCTGGGGATCTCGGGTGAGCGGATGCTGGGGCGCCGCGGCCGTCGCCAGCTCGCGGAGGGCCCCACCGACCACCCGGAGAACAGCGCACGCCCCATGGGCACGCTGCGGGCGATCGTCACGATCGTCGTCTCCATCACCGCACTGCTGGCGCTCGCGCTCCCCGCGACGAGCATGCGCCTGGGCCTGCCCGACGGATCCGTGGAGCCTGAGGGCTCCACCACGCAGCGTGCGTTCGAGCTCACCGAGGAGGCTTTCGGTGCGGGCTCCACGAGCCCGCTGCTCGTCACCGCCACGCTCCCCGCCGGCGCCGCCGATGACGAGGTCATCGCGCTGCAGGCGCGCATCGCCCAGGAGATCGCGGATGTCGACGGCGTCACGGCGGTCGCTCCCGTCGACGTCTCCGCCGACAACCGGCTCACCGCGTTCCAGGTGATCCCGAGCGAGGGCCCGAACTCCGAGTCGACCGAGCGCATCGTCGAGGAGCTGCGCGAGCTTCCGCCGATCGACGACGGCATCGAGCTCGGCGTCGCCGGCCAGGCGGCGATCAACATCGACATCTCGGCGAACCTCGCGGGTGTGCTGCCGCTGTACCTGGTGGTGGTCGTGGGCCTCTCGCTGCTCATCATGATCGCCGTGTTCCGCTCGATCCTCGTGCCGCTGATCGCCACGAGCGGGTTCATCCTGTCGCTGCTGGCGACCTTCGGCGGGCTCACCGCGGTGTTCCAGTTCGGCTGGGCCTCGAGCCTCTTCAACATCACGACGACGGGCCCCATCCTGAGCTTCCTGCCCGTCATCATCGTGGGCATCCTCTTCGGGCTCGCGATGGACTACCAGCTGTTCCTCGCCACCGGCATGCGCGAGGCCTATGTGCACGGTGCGCCCGCCCGCGTGGCGGTGGCCCGCGGCTTCCGCGCCGGGCGGGGAGTGGTGCTCGCCGCGGGACTCATCATGGTGTCGGTGTTCGGCGGGTTCATCTTCTCTGAGGCGGTGATCATCCGGCAGCTGGGCTTCGGGCTCGCGTTCGGCGTGCTGCTGGATGCCTTCGTCGTCCGGATGCTGCTGATGCCCGCGCTCATGCACCTGCTGGGGCGCTCGGCCTGGTGGATTCCGCGCTGGCTCGACCGCATCATCCCGAACGTGGATGTGGAGGGCGCGGCCCTCGAGCGTCGCCACCACGTGTGACCGCACGGCGCTGTCGGCGCCTGTCGCCGGAGGGCCGCATTCGGGCGACGTGAAGCCGCGGCCGCGTATCGTGGCGAGGTGCAGTGCGCGTATTTCGATGCCGGGGTGTGCCGTTCGTGCACCCTCATGGGCGTCGCCTACGACGCCCAGCTCGCCGGCAAGTCGGCGAATGCGGAGCTGCTGCTCGCCCCGTGGGCGGACGCCGAATGGCTGACGCCCGTCGCAAGCCAGCCTGAGGCCTTCCGCAACAAAGCCAAGATGGTCGTCGGCGGCTCCGTCGAGCAGCCCACCCTCGGCATCCTGGACGCCGCCCAGCGCGGCGTCGACCTGCAGGCGTGCGGCGTGCTCGCGGTGGGGCTGCGTGCGGCGTTCCCCGCGATCAGCGCCTTCATCACCCGCGCG
>JAEYUT010000354.1 GCA_023432305.1 Actinomycetes bacterium | reverse complement strand
GTGTCACTTCGTGCCGCTCAGGCGCCCCCGGAAGCGGCATCAAGTGACACCTCAGCGCGCGCAAGCGGTGTCAGCGCCTGAACGGATCTCGAGGTGGCACTTTGTGCCGCTTTCACGGGGCGGGAAGCGGCATCAAGTGACACCTCGGGGGTGGGGGTGCCGCTCCGGCGGCCGCTCACACCTCGTGCGGGCGGTCGCCGGATTCGTCGTCGAGCAGATCCTGAAGGGCGCGGTCCACGTCGTCCAGCTCGGGCTCGCCGCCCGTCATCCGGGCGATCAGCAGCGTCGGGTCGTCGATGTCCCGATCGCTCGGCACGATGTCTGGGTGCGCCCACAGAGAGTCGCGCGCATCGGCTCCCACCGCATCCGTGACGGCCTGCCACATGGCCGCAGCCTCGCGCAGCCGCCGGGGGCGCAGCTCGAGACCCACGAGGCTCGCGAACGCCTTCTCGGCGGGGCCGCCTGCGGCCCGGCGACGCCGCACCGTCTCCGCGATCGCAGCCGACTTCGGCAGCCGGGCGGTCGCCTGAGCGGTGACCACGTCGACCCAGCCCTCCACGAGCGCGAGCATCGTCTCGAGACGCGCGAGGGCAGCGAGCTGCTCGTCCGTCTTCGGCGGGATGAGCTTGCCGCTCGTGAGCGCGTCGCGGAGCGCCTCAGGATTCTGCGGATCGAAGTCGGCGGCGAGCTCCTCGAGCGGGGTCGTGTCGATGCGGATGCCGCGGGCATAGTCGGTGACCTGGGTGAGCAGGTGCAGACGCAGCCACTTGGCGTGGCGGAACAGGCGAGCATGCGCGAGCTCGCGCACCGCGAGATAGATCCGCACCTCATCGACGGGGATCTCGAGCTCGCGCGCGAACGCGTGCACGTTCTGAGGGATGAGAGCTGCCTGGCGGTGCTCGCCATCCAGCAGCGGGATCCCCACGTCGCCTCCTGAGACGACCTCCTGCGCGAGCTGGCCCACCACCTGGCCGAGCTGCATCGCGAAGAGCGTCCCGCCGACGTTGCGCATCAGGCGGCTCGCGTCGCCCATCATCCCCGCGAACTCCTCGGGTGCCTGCTCGGTGAGCACATCGGTGAGCGCCTTTGCGATGGAGTCGGCGACCGGCTCGGCGAGCTGCGTCCAGACATCCATCGTGGTCTCCGCCCACCCCGCGCGCGTCAGCAGCGTCGGCTCGACCGTGAGCTCGGCGATGTCGGTGGCCTCGCTCAGCCACAGCGCTGCCAGATGCAGCGCCTGCTCGAGCGCAGCCACCTCGTCGGGTGTCGCCGGCACCGCCGAACGTGCCGCGAGCGTGGATGCCTGGTCGAGGGCGAGCTGCCAGTCGATGCCGTCGCCGCTGGACTGCATCGCGTTCTGCAGCTGGCTCATGAGCTGGCGCACGAGCTCCGGATCGGCGGGGAACCCGGCTGCGTTGGCAAGCTGAGCAGGGTCGAGGTCGCCACCCCCGGAGAGGAAGTCGCGGAGCATGTCGCGAAGCTCGTCGGCGGGGTCGTCGCCGTTGTCGTCGCGCGGGTCATCAGCCATGACTCAACGCTAGTCGCAGCCTCAGGATGCAGCAGGGATTCTGGCTTAGGCTGGGGCCGTCTCGCCTGCGCCCGCAGCGAACACGTGAGGACCAGCGTGACCAGTGACCACATCAGCCCGGAGCGACCCCGCGGCTCCCGCACGCAGCTGATCGTGCAGGTTCTGGTCGTGCTTCTTGTGCTCGGCGTGCTCGTCTTCGGGGTGTCGCCTGCCCCGTTCGTCGTCGAGCGGCCCGGCCCCGTGTATAACACGCTCGGCGACACGACCGACGGCGACGAGACGGTGCCCGTCATCGACATCGAGGGCGCACCCACCTACCCGACCGACGGCTCCCTCGATCTGCTGACGGTCTACCTCGATGGATCCCGCGAACGCCCGATCAGCTGGTTCGATGTGCTCGCCGCCAACCTCGACCCGACCAAGGCCGTGCTCGACATCGATGCGGTGTACCCGAACGGCCGCACCGCGGACG
The DNA here is from genome assembly GCA_023432305.1 of Actinomycetes bacterium. GTDB lineage: Bacteria > Actinomycetota > Actinomycetes > Actinomycetales > Microbacteriaceae > Homoserinibacter. Next base: position 6,319 of record JAEYUT010000354.1, on the reverse strand, counting down.
AGGCGAGCGAGCAGAGCGCGATCGATATGCAGGCGTCCCAGTCGAACGCCATCGCGGCGGCCCTCACCCAGCTCGACATCCCGTACGAGACGCGTGTGATCGCCATGACCATCTCGGATGACACGCCCGCGGCTGAGGTCCTGAGGCCCGGCGACGAGCTCATCGCCGCCGACGGCACCCCGATCGTCGAGGACAGCGACCTGCGGGCTGCTGTCGAGCGGGCGGGAGTCGGCACCCCCATCACCCTCGAGATCGTGCGCGACGGGAAGGAGATGAGCGTCGAGGTGACGCCCATCGAGCGCTCCGCGAGCGACCCCCGGCCCATGATCGGCGTGCTGCCGGGCTACAGCTACGACTTCCCCTTCGAGGTCGAGATCCGCCTGCAGAACGTCGGAGGCCCGAGCGCGGGGATGATGTTCGCGCTCGGCATCTACGACACCCTCACCCCGGGGTCGCTCACGGGGGGTCAGCGCATCGCCGGCACCGGCACCATCACCCCGGAGGGCGCCGTCGGTCCCATCGGGGGGATCGTGCAGAAGATGTACGGCGCCCGCAGCGCGGGTGCCGACTGGTTCCTGGCGCCCGCCTCCAACTGCTCCGCCGTCGTCGGCAGCATTCCCGATGGCCTCACGGTGTTCGCGGTGGAGGAGCTCGACGCCGCCGTCGAGGTGGTCGAGGCGATCGGGGACGGACGCGACACCTCCTCGTTCGCTACGTGCGAAAGCTGACCACGCTCCCAGGCGCAGGAAGAACGGCCCCCCTAGGATGAGGGGGAGCCGCCGGGGCTTTCTCTGACCCCGCTGACCCGCCAGGAGCGCCCACGTGACATCCGCCGCCAGCAGCACCATCGATCCGCGCGCCCGGGGACGCAGCACGTTCGCGATCGTCATCGCGATCCTCGTCGCCCTCGTCGTGCTGTTCCTGGTGTTCGCGAATCTGTACACCAACGTCCTCTGGTTCGACCAGCTCGGCTACCTGCCCGTTCTCACCACGCAGTGGTGGGCGATGGCGGCCATGTTCGGCATCGGCTTCCTCGCCACGTTCCTCGTCGTCGGGCTCAGCATCTTCCTCGCGTTCCGATCGCGGCCGCTGTACCAGAAGCTCAACTCGGAGCTCGACCGCTACCAGCAGGTCATCGAGCCGCTGCGTCGCATCGCGATGTTCGGCATCCCGGTGCTGCTGGGCCTCTTCGTGGGAGTCTCGACGGCAGCGCGCTGGACGGTCGCCGCGCAGTACCTGAACCGCACCGAGTTCGGCACTGTCGACCCGCAGTTCGGCTTCGACATCTCCTTCTTCGTCTACGAGCTGCCCTTCTACCGCGGCATCGTGGCCTACGCGTCGGCGATCGTGCTCATCGCGGGCATCGCCGCCCTCGCGACCCATTACCTGTATGGCGGCATCCGCGTCAACGGCCGTGAGGTGCGGGTGACGCGCGCCGCGCGCATCCAGCTCGCCGTGACCGCGGGCGTGTACCTGCTTCTGCAGGGCGTCAGCCTGTGGCTCGACCAGTACGCGACCCTCACGAGCAACACCGGCCTCGTCACCGGTGCGCTCTACACCGACGTCAACGCCGGCATCCCCGGCCGCGCCATCCTCGCCGGCATCGCCGCGTTCGTCGCCGTGCTCTTCCTCGTGACCGCGGTGATCGGCCGCTGGCGCCTGCCGATCATCGGAACCGGTCTGCTGCTCGTCGCGAGCCTTGTCGTCGGAACCGTGTACCCGGCGCTCGTCGAGCGCTTCAGCGTGGTGCCGAACGAGCGCAGCGCCCAGGCGGAGTACATCCAGCGCAACATCGATGCGACGCGCACGGCCTACGGCCTCGACGACATCGAGGTCGTGTCGTACGACGCGGAGACGACTGCCTCCCAGGGTGCGCTCCGTGAGGACGCCGAGACGACCGCCAACATCCGCATCCTCGACCCCGCGCTCGTGAGCGACACGTTCGCGCAGCTCGAGCGCGTCAAGCAGTACTACCAGTTCGCGGATCACCTCGACGTGGACCGCTACACGATCGACGGCAAGTCCCAGGACACCGTGATCGCGGTGCGCGAGCTCGACCAGAGCACCCAGACCGGCAGCTGGTACAACAGCGCCCTCGTCTACACGCACGGCTTCGGCGTCGTCGCGGCGTACGGCAACAAGCGCACGGTCGACGGCCAGCCCGAGTTCCTGCAGGCGGGCATCCCGTCCCAGGGCGCGCTCGGGGAGTTCGAGCCGCGCATCTACTTCGGTGAGAACTCGCCCGTGTACTCGATCGTCGGCGGCCCGGAAGGCGCGGCGCCCATCGAACTGGACTACCCGCGCGGGGGCGAAGACAGCGAGTCGAACGCCAAGACGACCTTCCAGGGCGACGGCGGACCGAAGCTCGACAACATCGTCAAGAAGCTCGCCTACGCGATCAAGTTCCAGACGGCCGACATGCTGCTGTCGGATGCCGTCACCGATGAGTCGCAGATCCTCTACGACCGCGACCCCCTCACGCGCGTCAAGAACGTCGCGCCGTACCTCACGCTCGACTCCGACACCTACCCGGCGATCGTCGACGGCAAGGTGATGTGGATCGTCGACGGCTACACGGTGAGCGCCGACTACCCGTACTCGAGCATCCAGCAGCTGTCGTCGACCATCGCCGACACCTACACGCCCGCGCCGGCGTTCCCGCTCGACGATGTGAACTACATCCGCAACTCGGTGAAGGCGACCGTCGACGCGTACAGCGGCGAGGTGACCCTCTACGCGTGGGATGAGGAGGACCCGATCCTCGCCACCTGGCAGAAGGTGTTCCCGTCGACGCTGCGTCCCATCTCCGAGATGAGCGACGAGCTGATGTCCCACGTGCGCTACCCGGCCGACCTCTTCAAGGTGCAGCGTGCGATCCTGCAGACGTACCACGTGACCGACGCGAACTCGCTCTACTCGGGCGACAACGCGTGGGCCACGCCGGATGACCCGACCCAGTCGGGTGCCGTGAAGCAGCCGCCCTACTACCTCACGATGCAGGTTCCCGGATGGGAGTCGCCCGCGTTCTCCATCTACTCGACGTTCATCCCCGCGAAGAACGCCAAGAGCCAGAGCGTGCTCACCGGCTACCTCGCGGCGAACTCCGACCCGGGTGAGAACTACGGCAAGCTGACGCTGCTGACCCTCCCCACACAGGACACGGTCCCCGGCCCCGGGCAGGTGCAGAACTCGTTCAACACGGAGGCGGAGGTCGCCAACCAGATCGCGCTCCTCGAGCGCGGCGCGACGACGGTCACGCGCGGCAACCTGCTGACGCTCCCCGTCGGCGGCGGTCTGCTCTACGTGCAGCCGGTGTACGTGCGCTCGACGGGTGAGACCAGCTACCCGCTGCTGCGCAAGGTTCTCGTGGCGTTCGGTGACAAGGTGGCCTTCGAGGACACGCTCACGGAGGCGCTCGACGTGCTGTTCGAGGGCGACTCGGGTGCCGAGGCCGGCGACACGGATGCCGAGAACATCCCCGGTGTGGACCCGGGTGCTGAGCCGGGCGGCGACACGGGCACGGATGCGGGCTCGGAGCCCGGCACCGAGCAGCCGGGAGCCGGCGGCTCGACGGGCACCGATGCAGCGGTGAAGGCCGCACTCGACGAGTGGAAGGCCGCGTTCGATGATCGCCAGGCGGCGTATGCGGCTGGCGACCTGGTGGCCGCCGCCGAGGCTGACAAGCGCATGCAGACGGCCATCGAGAAGGCTCTCGCCGCCGCGGAATGACGATGACGGGCGAGCCATCCCAGCAGGTCGACCTCCGCGAGGGGGAGTGGCTGGAGCGCAACCGCGCACGCTGGGATGAGCTCGTCCCCGTCCATGTCGGCAGCGAGATGTACGACCGTTCCGCGCTGCGGGCGGGTGATGCGCGGCTCATGACGCCTTTCGAGGAGGGCGAGCTCGCGGCGTTTGCGCCGGGCGGCTGGGAGGGCCTGCGGGTGCTCCACCTGCAGTGTCATTTCGGCCAGGACACTCTCGTGTTCGCCCAGCGGGGCGCTGAGACGGTCGGCATCGACTTCTCTCGTCCCGCCGTCGAGGAGGCGCGTGCGCTCGCGATGGAGCTCGGGCTCGCTGAGCGCGCTCGATTCGTGGAGGCGAACCTGTATGACGCGCGGCACCGCCTGCCGCAGCCGGCGAGCTTCGACGTCGTGTACACCACATGGGGCACGATCGGCTGGCTTCCGGATGTGGCGGAGTGGGCGCGCATCATCTCCTGGTTCCTGAAGCCCGGTGGCCGCCTGTACTTCGCCGATGGTCACCCTGCTGCGTTCGTGCACGACGATCCCCCTGGGGACGACGGCCTCCCCGTGCTGAGGTACCGCTATTTCGGCGGTCAGCCGGACATCATCGAGGAGGCTGGGGACTACGCCGACGCCGAGGTCGAGGTGCGGAACGCGGTCACCTGGGAGTGGACGCATCCGGTCTCCGACGTCGTGACGGCGCTCATCGATGCGGGTCTGCGGATCGACTTCCTTCATGAGCATGACCGGATCCCGTGGCGGATGTTCCAGGCTCTCGCGCGCGATGGCGATGGTCTCTGGACGTGGCCCGAGGAGCGGTTCCTGCCGCTGGGATACTCGATCGGCGCGACTCTGCACTGACCTGTCTGTGTCCTCCGATCTGGGGGTGCCGCAGGGACCTTGGTCCCGGTTCTGAGCTGCGCGCCGCCGGTAGAATTGCGATGACGCGTCACATATTCGTGCGCGTCATCAGTGCATCCAGGGGGGCCACATGACGATGCAGGGGACAGGGGCGCCGACCACCGACGGGTGGGCCAGCGTCACCGGGGCGATCAACTCGATGCGGTCCTTCGAGCAGCCGATGGCGCTCGCCGTCACCTCACCCGATTTCGGGACGCTCTGGATCGACTTCCCGCGCTCGCGCTTCTACATCGACCGACCCCTTGACGCCCTGCCGCTCGCGCCCCGCACCGTCGCGCTCTACTCGCAGCAGATCGACCCCGAGCAGGAGCTGTTCCCGTGGGTCGAATGGTCGCCGATCGATCCGCTCCTGTGGAAGATCAGTCGCGCGGCGTTCGGAGGAAGCCCCGCGTTCTGGCTCCGTGCGGGAGACCGCTACCGACTCACCCGGTGGCCCAACCTCACCCAGCTCACCCACTCGAGCGGCGAGATCCGCATCCTCGCCGCGCTCGGAAGCGGTCAGCCGCTCACCGTCGCCGAGACGGCGGCCATCGCCGACGTCGGCGAACCCGAGGTGCAGGCCGTCATCAACGCCCTCGCTCTCGCGGGAGGTGTGGAAGCGAGCACGGGATCCGTCGTCCCCCCGCCCATCGTGGAGGAGGCGACGCGCCGCGCCCACCAGGTGGAACGCGGACGCCGCGGACTGTTCGGGCGTCTGCGCTCGCGCCTGGGGGTTCCCGCGCATGGCTGAGCACGTCGTCCTCGTCGCCGGCCCCATGGGCGCAGGCAAGACCACCGCCATCTCCGCGGTGAGCGACATCCCGATCGTCACCACCGAAGCCCACAACACCGAGCGTGACGTGGTCGACAAGGACACCACCACGGTGGCGCTCGACTACGGCGAGATCGAACTCGCCCCGCGCGAGAAGCTGCGGCTGTACGGCATCCCGGGGCAGCGGCGATTCTCCTTCATGTGGAAGATCCTGGCTCAGCGGGCCGTCGGACTGCTTGTGCTCGTGCGCGGCGATGCGCCCGATCCGCTCGCCGACCTCGACGCCTTCCTCACCGACTTCTCCGACATCGGACGCCGGGGCGCCGTGGTCGTGGGCATCACCCGCAGCGACCTCGCATCGGGGCCCACCCTCGAGGACTACCGACGGCTGCTGGCGACGCGCTTCCCCGGAATGCCTGCGCCCGTGTTCACCATCGACGCGCGCAAGCGCGATGACCTCGTGACGATGCTCTCGGTGCTCGCCGCCGGCATCGACGCGCGCGAGCTCATCTACGGAAAGGAACCGGCATGACGCACGCCGACGACAGGTTCGCCCCCGAGATCATCGCGATCGGCGCGGCCGCGCTCGAACGGATCCGCAGCAGTGCGGGCTCGCTCGCGCTCGCCCTCCTGCTCTCCGATGACGGCTTCGAGGTGACCCGCACCCCTGCCGGCGGCGACAGCGACGGACGCTTCGCGAGCATCTCCAGCTCGGTGCAGGCCCTCGGCGAGGCAGTCGTCGCCGAACTGAGCGCCGGGCACGGCGAAGCGGTCATCGTGCAGGCGACGCAGGGCTTCGTCGTGCAGATGCGCGTGCCCGAGCAGCCGTACGTCGTCGCGGCGCATTTCCGTGCCGGCGACAACCTCGGAACGGCGCTCTCGCTCGTGCGTCTCGCCTCCCAGG
>JAEYUT010000318.1 GCA_023432305.1 Actinomycetes bacterium | reverse complement strand
CCCCCGACGGTGCGCGTGAGTCGGTCCTCGAGCACGTGCAGCTGCTCGAGCTCATCCGCAGCCACGCCGACGCCCAGCGCATCGAACACCACATGCGCGAACACCGCCTGCGGGCGAGCGGGGCGTTCCTCGCCGGTCGCACCCCCGAATCCCAGAAGGAGATCGCTGATGCTGTCTGAGCAGACGATCCGCGAGATCGCCGACGAACTCGCCGCCGCCGAGGACGCTCGCACCATGGTGCCTCTGCTCACGGCGCGCTATGACGGCATGACCGTCGAGGACTCCTACGCCGTGCAGAACGAGTGGCGCCGCCGCGGCATCGCCGCCGGTCGCCGACCCGTGGGCCGCAAGATCGGCCTCACGAGCAAGGTCATGCAGGTCGCCACGGGCATCACCGAACCCGACTACGGTGCGATCTTCGCCGACATGGTCTACGAGAACGGCTCCGTCATCGAGCACAGCCGCTTCTCGAACGTGCGCATCGAGGTCGAGCTCGCGTTCGTGCTCGGACAGGACCTCGAGGGCCCGGATGTCACCGTCTTCGACGTCATGCGCGCGACCGAGTACGTGGTCCCCGCGCTCGAGATCCTCTCCAGCCGCATCGAGATGCAGGGCCGCACCATCGTCGACACCATCAGCGACAACGCCGCGATGGGCGCCATGGTCTACGGAGGTCAGCCGTTCGCCCCGCAGGATGTCGACCTGCGCTGGATCGGCGCGCTGCTCTACCGCAACGAGACGATCGAGGAGACGGGTGTCGCTGCGGGTGTGCTCAACAATCCGGCCTCAGGGGTCGCCTGGCTCGCGAACAAGCTCGCCGCCCACGGCGACCGCCTGCAGGCGGGCGAGATCATCCTCGCCGGCTCGTTCACGCGCCCCATGTGGGTGCATCCGGGAGACACCGTGCTCGCCGACTTCGGACCTCAGGGGACCATCTCATGCCGCTTCGTCTAGATCCCACCTTCCGCGACCGGCTCGCCGCCGCCGACCGCCCGCTCGCGGGCATGTGGGTGTGCAGCGGCTCGGCGCTCGTCGCCGAGATCGTCGCCGGAGGCGGCGTCGACTGGCTGCTCATCGACATGGAGCATTCGCCCAACGGTCTCGAGCCGGTTCTCGCCCAGCTGCAGGCCGTCGCGGCGTACCCCGCCGCCCCGCTCGTGCGCGTGCCGATCGGCGACCCCGTCATCCTCAAGCAGGTGCTGGATCTCGGCGCGCAGAACATCCTCGTGCCGATGGTGAACACGGCGGAGGACGCACGCGCCGTGGTCGAGGCGGTGCGCTACCCGCCGCGCGGTCGCCGCGGGGTCGGATCGGCGCTCGCGCGATCGGCCCGCTGGAACCGTGTCGATGACTACCTTGTGAACGCCGACGCCCACACGAGCCTCTACGTGCAGGTCGAGACTGCGGAGGCCGTCGAGAACGCCGGCCAGATCGCCGCGGTCGACGGCGTCGACGGCGTGTTCGTCGGGCCGAGCGACCTCGCCGCCTCGATGGGGTACATCGGGCAGCAGGGGCATCCGGAGGTGGTGGCGGCTGTGCAGCGCGCCTTCGGCGCCGTCCGCGCTGCCGGCAAGCCGGTCGGTGTGAACGCCTTCGATTCAGCCGCAGCACGCGCCTACGCCGATGCCGGTGCGTCGTTCGTGCTCGTCGCGGCCGACGTCGCCGTGCTCGCGCGCGCCACCGAGAGGGTGGCCTCCGACTGGGGACAGGCTGCGGCAACCGACCGCGCCTCGTACTGAGAGGACGCCATGCGCCCCACAGATCTCGACGCCGGACGCTTTGACCGCGCAGGCGGACGCAATCGCTTCACCGCGCGTCAGGCTCACGTCGCCGACGTCCGTCGGCTCGGTGACGACTTCGTTCGCGTGACAGTCACCGGGCCAGACTTCGCTGACTTCCCCGAGCCGGGACCTGCCGATCACGTGCGCCTCTTCTTCCCGCGCGAGGATGACGGTGTGCTCGTCGCCCCGCGCGCGGTCGGCGCTGCCGAAGACGGCATCATCCGCCCCGACGAGCCTGTGATCTCGCGCGACTTCACCCCGGCGGGGGTGAGGCGCAGCGCCGAGGGTGTGGAACTCGACCTCGATTTCCTGCTGCACCCCGATCCCGGACCCGCCGCGCGTTGGGCGGCTCGTGCCGAAGAGGGCGACGAGATCGTCGTCGTCGGGCCTCGCGGATCCAAGCACGCGCCGCCCGGGGCTGACGGGTTCGTCCTCATCATCGACGGCAGCGCGCTTCCGAGCGCCGCGCAGTGGATCCGTGCGGCTGACGAGCGCCCCACCACCGTGCTCGTCAGCGACCCGGCGTCCGTTGCACAGGCCCACGTGTATCTCGACGCCGTCGGCGTCAGCCCGACCCGCGTCGAGCAGCACAACGGCACGGGCTCGGATCTCATCATCGGCGACGGCGATTACGTGTTCGCCGCCGGAGAAGCGAATTCGCTCATCCCGATCCGTGCGGCTCTGCGCGCACGGTCGCTGCCGCCCGCGCAGTTCGCTGTATCCGGCTACTGGAGACGGGGCGTCGTCGGCTTCGACCATCACGCCCCGCTCGACCCCGCCCACCCCGACGACTGAGCGTCGACGACCCCACCCCTGAGGAGTTCACATGCACAC
>JAEYUT010000259.1 GCA_023432305.1 Actinomycetes bacterium | reverse complement strand
CTCCAGACCTGGCACGGCACCATGCTCAAGCGGCTCGCCCTGGACCGTCCGCGGGTGGGTCTGCGGACGAGGCTCGCGGTGAAGCGCGAGAGCGCTCGGTGGGATGCGCTGCTCGCCCAGAACACGTACAGCTCGCGGATCTTCGCGCGCGCGTACGCGTACGACCGCCCCACCTGGGATGAGGGATATCCGCGCAACGACCGGCTCGTCACCGATGCGGACGCCGATTCCATCCGCTCTGCCGTCGGCATCCCCGCCGGTTCGCGTGTCGTGCTCTACGCCCCCACCTGGCGCGACGATCGCACCGAGATGGTCGACTATCTCGACCTGACCCGCTTCGCCGAGGAGCTGCCTGCCGACCACGTGCTGCTCGTACGCGGTCACTCCCGAACCCTGCGGTACGGGCGCGACCTCGAAGGCCATCGGCTCATCGATGTGACGAGCTACCCCAACGTCACCGACCTGCTCGAAGTGTCCGACGTGCTCGTCACCGACTACTCCTCGGTGATGTTCGACTTCGCGGCGACGGGGCGACCGATCGTGTTCTTCACCCCCGACCTCGCTCACTACAGCTCCAACCTGCGCGGGTTCTGCTTCGACCTCCTCGCCGAAGCGCCCGGCCCGATCGCCCGTACGCGTGACGAACTGCTCGACGCGATCGTCGACATCGAGCTGTGGCATGACCGCTACCGGCGCCAGATGGCCCGCTGGCGGGAGCGCTTCACACCGCTCGACGACGGTCGCGCCGGTGAGCGCGTGGTGCGGCGCATGATCGAGCTCGACTGGCTCTGATCGCCGGCCGCGTCAGGATTCGGTGCGTGATGTGTCGACGGCGTTGCCGCCGCCGCGTGTCACTCCGACGAGGAAGCCGCTCCCCCAGCTCACGTGCATCACGAAGATCGCGTACATGAAGCGCAGTCGGTCGACGAGCGAGCCCTGCGAGCGTATCGCGGCCACCACGAGCAGCCCCGCGTAGGCAAGCGGCCCGAGATAGACGAGCGACAGAAGCGACGCGCTCGGACCGGAGATGAGGCCCGTGAGCAGGAAAGGCGCGAGAACCACGCACAGCGCCAACCCGATGACGAACAGCGGCGGCGCGAAATAGCGGGCCGAGTTGCGCAGCCCCAGGCGTCGCACGAGCTCGCCGCGCCAGATGCCCGTGGCCCAGAACTGGCGAGAGAGGGCACCCCAGGTGGAGCGCGGCCAGTAGCGAACATGCAGCGACGGATCGAACCACACCAGGTGCCCGCGCTCGCGCAGCCGGAAGTTCAGCTCCCAGTCCTCGCCGCGCCGCACGGTCTCGTCGTAGCCGCCGACATCGCGCAGCACCCGCGCGTCCATGATGCCGAGGTACGCCGATTCTGCGGGTCCCGCGCTCGCATCCTCGAGGTGGTAGGTGCCTCCGCCGAGCCCGAACCGGCTGTTGTAGGCGCGCGCGATCGCGATCTGCACACCGGGGCGTCCATCCGCGCGCATCACACCACCGACGCTCGCGGCGCCCGTGCGCTCGAGCACCTCCACACCGCGCGCGGTGTAGTCGGGCGCGAGCTCGGTGTGGGCGTCCACGCGCACGATCACCGGATATCGCGCTGCTGCGATCGCGAGGTTCAGCCCGATCGGGATGTCCATGCCGGGGTTCTCCACCACCCGGATGCGCGGATCCGCGGCGATGAGGCCCTCGACCACCTGTCCGGTGCCGTCAGTCGACGGACCGAGCGCGAGGATCACCTCGACCGGACCGTCGTAGCGCTGATCGAGAACCGAGCGAACGGCATCCGCGATGTACCCGACCTCGTTGAGCACGGGCATCACGTAGGAGACCCCCGAGAGCTCCTGGGGAGCGTCGGCCATACATCCTCCGGTCTCCGCGCGATCGGCGGTTCGATCGAGCCTAGCAACGGGCGAATCCGGGTCCGTGGAGTCGCGCGCCGCGCCACATGAGATCGGGGCGGCTCGCGCTGCGCGCGGCCGCCCCGACAGGGAGGATCAGCGGATCAGGGAAGCTCGCCGAGGGTCACGTCGACCGTGGACCGCTTGCCGTCGCGCACGAAGACGAGCTCAGCCGAGTCACCTGCGGCGAGTGCTCGCACCTGCGCGGTGAGGTCCACCGAGCTGGTGATCGGCTTGCCGTTGAACTCGGTCACGACGTCGCCGGCCTGCAGGCCCGCAGCCTCGGCCGCGCCGTCGCCGACAACCTCCTGGATGACCGCTCCCACCACATCCGAGTCCTGTGCGGTGGCGGTGGTGACGCTCGCGCCGAGCAGGCCGTGCGTCGCCTTTCCGGCATCGATGAGCTCCTCCGCGACGCGCTTGGCGAGCGACGACGGGATCGCGAAGCCGACGCCGATCGATCCGCTCTGGCCGGAGCTGAAACCGCCGGTCGAGGCGATCGCGACGTTGATTCCCACGAGTCGGCCCTCATCGTCGACGAGCGCTCCACCCGAGTTGCCGGGGTTGATGGCCGCGTCGGTCTGGATCACGGGGATGGAGATCGAGGCGCTCGGCTGGCTCTGCTGGGTGTCGCGGCCGTCGAAGTTCCAGAAGTCGAACGGGCCGGGCTGGCCGTTGTCATCCTCGGGCGCGTCGCTCTGATCCTCGGGGACCGCCGACGACGCCACCTGGATGCTGCGCTCGAGCGCGCTGACGATTCCGTCGGTGACGGTGTTGGCGAGGCCGAGCGGCGCGCCGATGGCGATCACGCGATCGCCCACGCTGAGGTCGTCGGAGTCGCCCCACTCGATCGGCGTGAGTCCCTCGGGGTCCTCCACCTTGAGCACCGCGAGATCGACGATGGGATCGAGCCCGACGATCTCGGCGCTGTAGATGCGCCCGTCGAACGTGGTGACCTGCACCTCGGGGGTGCTCGAGGCGCCGTCGAGCGTGACGACGTGGTTGTTGGTGAGGATGTAGCCGTCCTTGCTCAGGATCACTCCCGAACCGGAGCCTGCGCTGTCGTTGGAGCTCACGTTGATCGTGACCACCGACGGGGCGGCCTTCGCTGCCACCGCGGTGACGAGCTCCGCCTCGTCGGGGTTCTTGATGGTGATGGTCTGCGGATCCGACACCGTCGTTCCCGACCGACCATCGTTCTGGGAGCTGATCGCCCAGGCGGCGACCCCGGCTCCGGCGCCTCCGCCGATGAGCGCCGCGACGAGAGCTGTCGCCACAAGCGGCACCCCGACGCCGCGCTGCGTGCGCTCGGTCCGAGGGGCGTGCTCAGCGGTGGCGGCGGTGGGACCTGCCGCGGTCTGCTGCGGCTGGCCGGCGGAGTACGGGCGCGGCTGCTCGTGGGAGGCGGGGGCAGTCGCGGGCTGCGGACCCGGCGATGGCGCGGCTGCGGCCTGCGACGGGACACCTGTGGGTGCCGGCGCGGCCTGCGCCGGAGCGCCTGCGGGTGCGGCGGTCGGCGACGTGGCGGCCGCAGGCGCGGTCGCCCCCGGAGTCGCCACGGGAGGAGTCGAGGCACCAGGAGCGGGCGCGCTGGGGCTGGAGGACGCCGCGGCAGGTGCCGGAACTACGGGCGGGGCAGACGCGCCAGGCGCCTGCGGGGTGTCCGGAGCCGAGGCCGTGGACTCGACCGACGGCTCGGCGGCCCGCGCCGAGCCGGAGCCGGAGCCGGAATCAGGCGACTCGACGGGTTCGGAAGTGGGGTTCGTCGGTGTCTCGGACATCGGTGCTCCTTTCCAAGCATCGCAATGGTCCACCCGGAAGCTGAACGAACCGTAAGGCGGCACTGGGAGCCTACTTGGCCGCCCCCAAGCGGCGTCGGATAGCGTGGGCCGAGTGACCGAACGACCCTGGATGCGCGTCGCGCGCGGCGCCCTGCTCGTCGACGCTGACGGTTCCGCCCGACCCACGATCTTCGCCGAGATGTCGGCTCTCGCCTCCGCGACCGGCGCACTCAACCTCGGTCAGGGCTTCCCCGACGAGGACGGCCCCGCGCAGGTGCTCGAGGCTGCGCGCGAGGCGATCGCGTCCGGCGTGAACCAGTACCCGCCGGGACTCGGGATGCCGGTGCTGCGGGAGGCGATCTCGCGCCACCAGAAGCGCTTCCGCGGCCTCGAGGTCGACCCCGACACCGAGGTGCTCGTGACGGCCGGTGCCACCGAGGCGCTCACCGCGACACTTCTCGCCTTCGTCGACGCGGGCGACGAGGTCGTCACGCTCGAGCCCGCCTACGACTCGTACGTGGCCGCCATCGCCCTCGCGGGCGGACGCCATGTTGCCGTTCCGCTGGAGGGCCCGCACTTCCAGCCCGATCCCGATGCCCTGCGCGCTGCCGTGAACGACCGCACGGCGGTCATCCTGCTCAACACACCGCACAACCCGACGGGCTCCGTTCTCGATCCGTCGTTCCTCGACCTCGCGATCGAGCTCGCCCACCGCCACGACGCGATCGTGGTGACAGACGAGGTGTACGAGCACCTGCTCTTCGACGGGATGACCCACGTGCCGGCGGCGACGCGCCCGGGTGCGCACGGCCGTGTCGTCTCGATCTCGAGTGCCGGCAAGACCTTCTCCACCACCGGGTGGAAGATCGGATGGGTCACCGCCGCGCGAGAGCTGCGCGACGCGATCCTCGCCGTCAAGCAGTTCCTCACCTATGTCAGCGGTGGGCCGTTCCAGCCCGCGATCGCGGTGGGCCTGGACCTGCCCGACTCGTATTTCGCGGATGCCGCCGCGACCCTCCAGATGAAGCGCGACGTCCTCTCCGCGGGCCTGCGCGATGCCGGATTCGCTGTGAGCAGGCCGCAGGGCTCGTACTTCGTCGTCGCCGACGCCGCACCGCTCGGTGTCGAGGATGCGGATGCGTTCTGCCGTCAGCTCCCTCACCTGGCGGGTGTGGTGGGCATCCCGCTCACGGCGTTCGTGCACCCGGATCGCCGTGGGCCGTACCGGTCCCTCGTGCGCTTCGCGTTCTGCAAGCGCGTCGAGGTGCTGAGGGAGGCGGCCGAGCGTCTCGGAGGGCTGCGCGACACCATGTGAAGTCGTCCCCCGAAGGGGGCGCGGTGTGAGGTCCTCGTCAGCCCTAGCCTGGTGCGGAAGACCGAATACCGGAACGGAACCATGGACTCCACCACACCCCTGGCTCCCCGCATCCTCGATGCGGCGGAGGCGATCGTGATCGGCGACGGCCTCGATGCTCTCGGCTACGGGACGATCTCCGAGCGTCTCGGCGTGGGCCGCGACAGCATCCGCGCCACCTACCCGCTGTTCGAGCAGCTGCTGGGGAGCGTCCTCGCTCGGATGACCGCCTCCCTCGCCCACGTCGTCGTCGACAACATCGAACGCGATCCGCGGGGCGGCCTGCCGTCGCGCATCTACGGGTACTCGCTCAGCGCGATCTACGAGACCCCGCTCGCACGCGCCCTCTACTTCAGCGACCCGCAGGGCCTCGCCCGCACGATGCGCACGCTCGATGGCGTCGGGCCGGTGCCCGCCCTGTCGATCAGCAGAGAGCTGCTGCCGGAGCTGCAGCGGGC
>JAEYUT010000218.1 GCA_023432305.1 Actinomycetes bacterium | reverse complement strand
ATGTAGAGCTTGCCGTCGAGGTGGTCGCATTCGTGCTGCAGCGCCTGGGCCATGAGCCCCTCGCCTTCCAGCACCACCTCGTTGCCTTCGACGTCGACGCCCGTGACCCGTGCCCAGGGATGCCGCATCCGGGGGAAGTAGAACCCCGGAACCGACAGGCAGCCCTCGTCGACGAGCGACGGCTCCCCCGCGACCTCGAGCACGGGGTTGAGCACGTACGCGATGTCGCCCTCGATGTTGACACTGAAGGCTCGGAGCCCCACGCCGATCTGCGTCGCCGCGACGCCGGCTCGGCCGGGAATCCGAACGGTGTCGACGAGATCCTCGGCGAGAGCGCGCACCCGCGCATCGCCAGGATCGGTGATCGGGTCGGTCTTCGAACGGAGGACGGGGTCTCCGAAGAGACGGATCTGGCGCTCTGTCATACGTTCCGCACTGTCGGGAGGCCGTCCATCACGAGAGCGGCGAGCTCTCGTGCGGAGGCCCGGGTGAAGGGCTTGAGGCGACTCCATCGCACCACGGAGCCCGCGGCGAGCTCGGGGTCGTACGGCATCCGCAGGACGGCGCGCACGCGGGAGGCGAAGTGCGCCTCGATCTCGTCGAGCTTGACGAGGTTCGTTCCGTGGGTGGCGGTGTTGATCGCGACGACGGCGTTCTTGACGAGGTGGCCGTAGTCGTTGGCCTCCAGCCAGGTCAGCGTCTCGGAGGCGAGGCGCGCCTCATCGACGCTTCCGCCGGAGACCACGACGATGCCGTCGGCGCGCTGCAGGGTGGCGCGCATCACAGAGTGCACGATGCCGGTGCCGCAGTCGGTGAGCACCAGCGAGTAGTAGCGCGACACGAGGTCGGCGACCACGTTGTAGTCGTTCTCGTCGAACGCCTCCGACAGCAGCGGGTCGGTATCGGACGCGAGGACGTCGAGCCGTGTCTCGTCGCGGGAGACGTGCTGCGACAGCTCGCTGAAGTCCTTGATCGCCGGGGCGTGGTTGACGATGTCGCGCACCGTGGACCGCGTCTGCCGCGCCACGCGCTCGGAGAGGGTGCCGCGGTCGGGGTTCGCGTCGACCGCGATCACGCGGTCCTCGCGCACATCCGACAGCGCCATGCCGAGCAGTGCGGTGATGGTCGTCTTGCCGACGCCGCCCTTGCGGGTGAGCACCGGCACGAAGCGCGTGCCGCCCTCGAACCGCTTCGCGATGCGCGCTTCGAGCGCTTTGCGCTCGCGCACCTTCGGCGAGTCGCCGAGGTTCACGAGGTGCAGCGTGGCGGCGTACACGAACGCGGGCCACGCACCCTCGGGGGCGACCTTGGTGCGCTTGGGCTCGAGAAGTCGATCCGCCGTGAGCATCGTCGACGGCTCCGGGGTGTGCACCGGGCCGCGCTTGCGCTCACGCCTGGAGTACATGTCGTCGTCGGAGGGAAGCGGGGCGATCTCCTCGCTGCGCGCCTCCGCGTCAACCGGCACGGGTGTCTGCACGAGCTCGGGCGCGACCTGGATCGTCGTCGTCCCCTCGCCGAGCGCGGTCAGCTCGGCAGGCGCGACAACCGTCTCCGGGAGGGTCACCTGCGCCTCCTCCTCGGGCGTCTCGTGGGGCGTCGCCGGGAGCTCGACCGTGAAGGTGACGTTCTCGGGCAGAGGCGTCGCCGAGATGTCGTTCCCGGTGCCGCGAGCGGGGGCGTCGTCGGGCGCGGGATCGTGACCCGCCGTCATGCGAACCATGAGCGAACCTTACTCGACCACGACGAGCAGATCCCCGGCGTCCACCTGCTGCGTCGAGGGAATGGCGAGACGCACGATGCGGCCGGCGACCGGCGACGTGATCGCCGCCTCCATCTTCATCGCCTCGATCGTCGCAACCGGCTGGCCGACCTCGACAGCATCTCCCTCGCCCACCTTGAGCGTCACGACACCCGAGAACGGGGCGGCGACGTGGCCGGGCTTCGCAGCGTCCGCCTTCTCGGCCGTGGCGACCTGCACCGAGATGCTGCGGTCGCGAACGAACACGGGGCGCAGCTGGCCGTTGAGGGTCGCCATGACGGTGCGCATGCCCTTGTCGTCGGCTTCGCCGATCGCCTCGAGCCCCACGAACAGGCTCACACCCGGTTCGATGTGCACGGTGTGCTCGAGGCCGGGCTTCAGACCGTACAGGTAGTCGAGCGTGTCGAGGTTCGACAGGTCTCCGTACTGCTCGCGGACCTCGGCGAACTGACGCGTCGGCGCAGCGAACAGCAGGCGGTTGAGCGTGTCGCGACGCGCAGCCGCGTCGTCGCCCTGGAGCGCGGCACGATCCTCATCGGAGATGTCCTCGATGCCGATCCTGACCGTGCGTCCCGCGAGCACCTTGGTGCGGAACGGCTCCGGCCAGCCGCCAGGCAGGTCGCCGAGCTCGCCCGCCATGAACCCGATCACCGAGTCCGGGATGTCGTACTTGTCGGGGTTCTGCTCGAAGTCGAGCGGGTCGGCGTTCGTCGCCGCGAGCTGCAGCGCGAGGTCGCCGACGACCTTCGACGAAGGCGTGACCTTCGTGGGGCGCCCGAGGATGCGGTTCGCGGCGGCATACCAGTCCTCGACCTTCTCGAACTGGTCGCCGAGTCCGAGCGCGATCGCCTGCTGGCGCAGGTTCGACAGCTGGCCCCCGGGGATCTCGTGACGGTACACGCGCCCGGTGGGGCCCGGCAGTCCCGACTCGAACGGCTTGTAGGCGCGGCGCACGGCCTCCCAGTACGGCTCGAGGT
>JAEYUT010000210.1 GCA_023432305.1 Actinomycetes bacterium | reverse complement strand
GCGTCGTTGATGCCGTCGCCGAGGAACCCCACCCCGTGTCCCGCTTCGCGGAACGCTCGGACGATGCGCTCCTTCTGCACGGGGGTGAGGTCTGCGAAGACCTGCACAGCCGCGACACCGCGTGCGAGCGCCACGTCGTGCATGGCATCGATGTCGGCGCCGACCAGCACCGCCGAGGTGTCGAGGCCGACCTTAGCCGCGACGCTGCAGGCGACCTGCCGGTTGTCGCCGGTCAGCATCCGTACGGAGATGCCGGCTGCGGTGAGGTCGCGAATCGTCTGGGCGGCGTCGGGTTTGATGGAGTCGGCGAACGTCAGGAACCCCACGAACGTCATATCCGATTCGTCCGCCGCGACCGGGTGGTCGTGATCGAGCTCTCGCGTGGCGAGACCCAGCACCCGGAAGCCGTTCCGGCTCCACTCGGTGAGCGCCTGCTCCAGCTGCGACGCCGCCTCGCTGATCGGACGGTCGACGCCTCCGATGCGCACCTGACTGCACACCGACACCACAGCTTCGAGCGCGCCTTTCGTGATGAGGAGCGGCGCTGCGTCGGACGACATGCGAACACACACCGACTGCCGCTTCCGATGGAAGTCGAAGGGCACCTCTCCATCCGACTTGCGCCCAGCAGGCAGCGGGTGAGCGGCCAGGATCGCCAGGTCGAGCGGGTTCTCCCACCCCGTCTGAAGGCCGGCGTTGAGCGCTGCGAGGTCGGCGACCGCCGGCGACGAGCTCCCGTCGACGGCATAGGCTCCGCCGAGTTCGATGCGTCCTTCGGTCATCGTCCCCGTCTTGTCGCAGCACAGAACGGTCATGCCGCCGATGTCCTCGATGGCGTCGAGCCGGCGCACGATGACGTGCTTGCGCGCCATGGCCCGGGCACCCTGCGACAACCCGATCGCCACGATCGCGGGAAGGAGCTGCGGCGTGAGCCCGACAGCGAGGGCGAGCGCGAAGAGCGCGGCGTCGAGGGGCGGTCGCAGAAGGACCAGATTCACGATGAAGATGACGACGACGAGCACGAGCATGGTGCGCGAGAGCAGAAGCCCGAATCTGGTCATCCCCTTCTCGAAGCTGGTGCGGGGCGAGGCCCCGCTGAGCCGTTCGGCTATCGCCGCCATCTCGGTGGCGTGTCCGGTTCGCACCACCAGCAGAACCCCGGTGCCCGATGCGACATGCGAGCCGAGATAGGCGAGGTTGGTCCGAAACCGCAGGGGAGTGGACGCGTCGACGGGGCCGGGTCTCTTCTCGACGGGGAACGTCTCGCCGGTTAGCGCGGACTGGTCGACCGTGAGTTTGTTCGATGTCACGACGATCCCGTCACCGGGAACGAGGTCTCCTGCCGCGAGGTGCACTTCGTCCCCAGGCGCGACGGAGGAGATCGGCAGGCGCACGATCTGCCCGTCTCTGCGCACGGCAGATGTTGCCTGGACTCCCGCGAGCAGTGCCCGCACTGCACGCCCCGCGTTCTGCTCCTGAGCGAATCCGAGAAGGCCCGACAGCAGCAGGATGGTGAGGATGATCGCGCAGTCCGTCCAATCGCCGAGCGCGCCCGCGAGCACCGTCGCGCCGACCAGGACCAGTTCGATCGGGTTGATGAACTGGCGGGCGAGCAGCCTCAGGCCGGTCGGCTGGCGGGCGGAAGCGAGCTCGTTCCGACCCCATCGATCGAGGGCGGATTCGGCCTCATCGGACGTCAGTCCGCCGTCACGCGCACGAACGAGTCCGCGCACCTCCTCGAGGGGGGCGGACCAGTAGGCCTCTGCGGAGTCGCCGCTCGTCACAGTTCGAGGCCTCGCGCCCGAATGAGTGACGGGACCTCCGTCTCGTGGGGGAGTGCGCTCGTCGCCCATCCGCACAGATTCGGTGCTCTCGCGACTCCGACTCGGGACGAAAGTCACTTCGGTCACTCGATGTGACTATGTGCCCATGCGGCGCTCGGCGAACCCGCGAACGTATGGGCAGGCTCGCGGAGAGGAGGAGCGATGAGCATCCCAGCGGATACGGATCTCGATGTCCAATCGCTTGTGCGCGACGAGCTGGAGTGGACTCCGGAAGTCGACGCCGCGGGGATCGGAGTCGCGGTCGCGGATGGCTCCGTCACGCTCTCCGGCGAGGTCGGAAGCCTTGGGGAGCGTCTCGCGGCATATCGTGCAGCACTGCGGGTTAAGGGCGTTCGTGCCGTCGTCGACAACCTCTCGGTGCACCCGAAGCAGCCATGGCTCGTCACGGAGACGGATGTCGCGCGGAGCGTCGAGCGGGCGCTCGAGGCCGCCAGCAATGTCCCGGACAGCGTGCACGCGACGGTCGCAGGACACGACGTCGTGCTCCGCGGGGAGGTCGAGTGGGACTACCAGCGTCGTGCGGCGGAGAAGGCGGTGCAGTATCTCGTCGGCGTGCGGAGCGTCGTCAATGAGATCACTCTGTCCGCACGGCCCTCGGCGTCCAACGCCAAGGAGATGATCACGTGGGCGCTCGTGCGGAACGCCCAGCTCGACGCACGCAACATCCGGGTCAGCGTCTCAGGAACGGAGATCACGCTGGAGGGCACGGTGCGGTCGGCGGCGGAGAGGATCCAGGCCGCTCAGGCGGCGTGGGCCTCCCCGCATGTGACGCACGTCGACAACAGGATCACCGTCCGCCAGCCCTGATCGGGCAGGAAGAAGGAGAGCGACACCATGTCTCACCACGTCATCACAGCTGCCGAGATGCTCCGACGCGCGGAGGTCCACGGGTCTGACGGAGAGCTCACGGAGAATCGGTGCTGGGACCTTCTCGAGGCCGCTGTATTCGGCCGGCTCGCTGTCACGGGCCCGAACGGACCGATGATCTACCCCATCAACTTCACGGTGGACGGCACGCGCATCTACTTCCGGACACCTCCGGGTGGCAAGCTGACAGCACTGACCGAGCACCCCGAGGTCGCGCTGGAGATCGATGTCGTCGACGACGACGGTCGCGCCGCGATGAGCGTGGTGGCGACGGGAACCGCCCAGCAGCTCGACAGTCCGGGCGAGATCGATGAGGCGGAGTCGCTTCCGCTTCACCCGTGGACGGCGACCACCAAGCTCCGGTGGGTGAGGATCACGACGTCGAACGTGACAGGGCGGGTGTTTCGTCTCGGGTCCGAGCGCATCCCGTATGTGTGAGAGTGCAGACCGGTTGTGACCAATGTCACCTACCGGTGGCGTGTCGAAACGTACGGTCACGCCATGGACGATGCACGAGTGCTCTGGTTCGACTCTCTGGGTGTCGCGGACGTTCCGCGGGTCGGCGGAAAGAACGCCTCGCTCGGCGAGATGATCTCGGGCCTCTCGGCAGAGGGAGTGCGGGTGCCCGACGGATTCGCGACCACGGCGGAGGCGTACCGCGAGTTCGTTCGGCACAACGGCCTCGACACCGTGATCAGGGACCGCCTCGACGCTCGTCGCGCCGGTCGCTCGTCTCTGCGTACGGCCGGGAACGCGATTCGTGAGGCGTTCCTGCACGCGGAGATGCCCCCGGTGCTTGCGGAGGAGATCGCCGACGCATACCGGAAGCTGGGGGAGGAATCAGGGGAGAGGGACCCCGCGGTGGCGGTCCGAAGCAGCGCCACCGCGGAGGACCTTCCCGACGCGAGCTTCGCGGGACAGCAGGAGTCGTTCCTGAACGTCGTCGGGGTGGAGCAGCTGCTGGACGCCTGCCGGCGCTGCTACGCATCGCTGTTCACCGATCGCGCCATCGCCTACCGCCAGCTCAAGGGCTTCGATGACGTGGAGGTGGCGCTGTCCATCGGCATCCAGCGCATGGTGCGCTCCGATGTGGGCGCCTCGGGGGTGATGTTCTCCATCGACACCGAGAGCGGCTTCCCCCGTGCGGTCGTGATCAGCGCCGCGTGGGGGCTCGGTGAGCTGGTCGTGCAGGGCATCGTCGACCCGGACACGTACATGGTCTTCACGCCGCTGCTGGACGATCCGACGCTCACCCCGATCATCGAGCGCCGACGCGGGGCGAAGGATCGCAAGATGATCTACGGCGACGGCGCGACCTCGCGCACGCGAACTGTCGAGACCTCCGAGAGCGAACGCGACGCGCTGGTGCTCGGCGATGAGGAGATCCTCCAGCTGGCGCGATGGGCGGTGCTGGTCCAGGACCACTACGGGCGACCCATGGATATGGAGTGGGCCAAAGACGGACGCACGGGGGAGCTCTTCCTCGTCCAGGCGCGCCCGGAGACGGTTCACAGCAGACGCGCGTCCTCGTCGTTCACCGTGTTCGAGCTGACCGGCGACGGCACGGTACTGGTGCAGGGGGCCGCCGTCGGAGACGGGATCGCCACGGGCGAGGTGTGCGTCATCCGGCATCCCTCCGAGATCGACAGGTTCGCGCCGGGCTCGATCCTCGTCACCGAGATGACCGACCCGGACTGGGTGCCGATCATGTCGCGCGCGGCAGGCATCATCACCGAGCACGGCGGGGCGACGAGCCACGCGGCGATCGTGAGCCGGGAGCTCGGGGTTCCGGCGGTCGTCGGAACCGGCGACGCCACGAGCGTCCTCGCCGACGGCCAGCCGGTCACGGTGAGCTGCGCGGGAGATGAGATCGGTCGGGTGTACGACGGCGTTCTCCCCTATGAGCGCCGTGAGGTCGATCTCGCCTCGATCCCGAGCACGAAGACGAAGCTCATGGTCAATGTGGCCAGCCCCTCGGCGGCGTTCACCTGGTGGCGACTGCCTGCAGCCGGCGTCGGACTCGCACGCATGGAGTTCATCATCACGGATCAGATCAGGGCGCACCCGATGGCGCTCGCTCATCCCGAGCGCGTTGATCGGGTGGAGGATCGGCAGGAGATCGCGCGACTCACTCGCGGCTACGCGAGCGGCGCGGACTACTTCGTCGACGTGCTGTCGCGCGGCATCGCCAAGCTCGCCGCGCCGTTCCATCCGAAGCCGGTGATCCTGCGGATGAGCGACTTCAAGACCAACGAGTACGCCCATCTCGTCGGCGGCACGGGGTTCGAACACGACGAGGAGAATCCGATGATCGGGTTCCGGGGCGCGTCGCGCTACCACGATGACCGCTACCGAGACGGCTTCATCCTCGAGTGCCGTGCCGTCCGGGAGGCTCGCGAACGACTGGGATTCCGCAACGTCGCGGTGATGATCCCGTTCTGCCGGACGACCGTCGAAGCCGATGAGGTGCTCGCCATCATGGCGCAGGAGGGTCTCGAGCGCTCCGAGGACCTGAAGGTCTACATGATGTGCGAGATCCCCTCGAACGTCGTTCTCGCGCAGGAGTTCGCTCGTCGTTTCGACGGCTTCTCGATCGGCTCGAACGATCTCACGCAGCTCACGCTGGGTGTGGATCGCGACTCGGGCGATCTGGCTGACGTCTTCGACGAGCGCGATCCCGCTGTGATGCGCATGGTCAGCTGGGCGATCGAGGGGGCGCATGACGCCGTAATCACGGTGGGGATCTGCGGACAGGCCCCCAGCGATCACCCCGAGTTCGCTGAGTTCCTCGTCGAGGAGGGCATCGACTCCATGTCGCTCAACCCCGACAGCTTCTTCCGAACGGCTGAGCATGTGGCCCGAGCTGAAGCGCGGAGAGCATCCGATTCCGCGCCGCAGCGTGCCGACACATCAGCGCGCGTCTGAGTCCGGCTGCCTGCGCGGGAGGATCTCGAGCTGCAGCAGCACGAGCCCGATCACGGCGAGCCCGATTCCGAATTACACCGCCTGGAGCCAGCTGAACGGGATGTAGACCATCTGGACGAAGATCCAGATCAGTGTTCCGAATCCGGCGATCGCCGACGCCGCCGGCGCCAGTCGCGACCGTCTCAGCTGCACGACTGCCGCCGCGAGGTGGATCCCTCCCAGCACGACGGCGAGGATCAGCCCGGGTCCGAGGTGCGAATCGAACGGGCTCCCCGCGAGGTAGCTCGGCGGCGGCGTGATCGCGGTGTCGGCATCCGGGACGAGTGCGCCGACGATGAGCGCCGCACCTCCCGCGCATGCGGTGAGCGCCACGAAGAGGTGGCTGATGACGAGTGCGACACGCGCCGGACCGCTCGCTGCGGCGGCGCCGGATCGCTCGCGTTCCATTCGTTCCCTCTCCGAGTGGCTGTCGTGCTGCTTCAGAGTGGCGCAGTCGCGGTCGTCGCGGAGGGCACAAAGTCCCGCGCGCTTTCGACCCTCCTGCCGCGTGGGTCGGCGGCGATCCTTGCGGCGCAGCTGGGTGATATGTTCCGTCTGCGCTGGTTCGGTGCGGTTCGAGTTCCTGGGGGTCGGTCGAGTGTCTGACGGTGCCGCGCGCTCCGGCGCCAGGACGCTGCTGCTGTCGGTGCTGCTGAGCTCCACCGGTCCTCTCGTCGTGGGCCTGGGTCTGCTTGCCGGGCACAGCTCCACCCAGGTGGCGGATTTCGTGCGTCGCACTGCGGAGCTGCTGGCGATCATCGCGTCGTTCGCGGTCTTCCGAGTAACGGCGCGTGAGGGCGCTCTCGGCACTCCGAAAGCGGAGAGGCTGGAGAGGATCTCCAACGCCTTCGTCGGAACGATGATGTGCGTGGCCGCGGCATTCATGGTGCTTCTGGCACTGGCGTCGGAGGATCGCGCCCACGGGAACGTGATCCCGGGCCTCGCGATCGCCATTCTGGGGGTCATCGCCAACGGCGCGTTCTGGCTCAGGTACACGCGGCTGAACCGCCGCGAGCCCCATGCGATCATGCGCGTGCAGGCCCGGCTCTACCGCGCGAAGACCCTCGTGGACGCATGCGTCACCGGCGCGCTGCTCTCGGTGGTCATCGCGCCGGGTTCGGATATCGCGCACTGGCTGGATCGTGCCGGCTCGCTGGCGGTCGCTGTGTACCTGGCCTGGTGCGGTGCGCAGACGATCTGGGAGGCGCGCACGCGGATGCGCGTCAGCTCGAGTGCCGGTCTGCGCCGCTCGGTCTGGTGGCGCTCACGCCGCGTCGAATGACGCCTTCTCGTAACTCTCGCGCGCTCCGCGGTCGACACTGCGCACCTGGTCGGGGACCAGCGCCAGCATGACGCGGTCCTTGAGGGCCTGGGGCAGCAGGTCGACCAGCTTCCTCGCGGGGCCGAGATACCACGGCATCATGACCTCGAATCGCGGACGCCGGATGGTGCGCGCCACCATCTCCGCGACATCCGAGGGCTGCAGCATCTTGGCGGATCCGGTGGAGGTGCCGGCCGCAAGCGGCGTCGCCACGACGGTGGGCATGATGGCGGAGATCTGCACCCCCGAGCCCCGCAGCTCGGTGCGCACCGCCTTCAGGTAACCCAGAACGCCGTGCTTGCTGGCGGCGTAGGTGGCCTCGCCGGGTGTCGGCAGGAATGATGCGGCGGAGGCGAGGATGAGCAGATGGCCGCGCCGGCGCGCTCGCATGGCCGGCGCGAAGGCGCGCGTGGTGTGGATGACGCCCATCAGGTTGACAGCGACCTGCGCCTGCGCCTGCGCGTCGGTCTCCTCCTCGAACGGCCCGACCCACATGATGCCGGCGCTGCACACGACGGCATCGAGCGGGCCGAGCGCGCCCTCGGCGGCGTCGCGGAACGCGGCGAGGGAGGCGGGGTCGGTCACGTCGACCGGTGCGGAGAACGTCGTCGGCGAGATCTCCGCCGCAACCGCTGAGGCGGCGTCCGCTGCGCGGTCGCCGACGCCGACGCGGGCGCCGGAGCGGGCCAGCACGAGGGCGGTTTCGCGTCCGATTCCGCTCCCGCCTCCGATCACGACGATGCTGAGGCCGGTGAGGCTGCGACGGGTCATGCGCTCTGCTCCTGGGTGCTGCGGGTGACGGGTGCGGGGGTGGTCGCTTGCGCGCGTCGACGGCCGCGTCGGCGTTCGCGTCCCAGCGACCAGAGGTAGCGGTCGAAGTCGACCTCCATGGTGTGCCGGGG
>JAEYUT010000204.1 GCA_023432305.1 Actinomycetes bacterium | reverse complement strand
GTACACGGCGACCGAGCGATCTGCCGGCCAGTCGGGCTCCATGAACTCGCGCGGCAGCCGCGGATCGGCGCGCAGCAGCGCGAGCCAGTCGGCGACGAGCATGGTGCGCGCCGAGACGGGGTTGTCGCTGTCATCGGTGGACCCGGGGCGCCCCCAGGTGTCGATGAACGCGTGATGGGCGGCGCGGATCGCGTCGATGTCCCACGCGGAGCGCACCGACTCCCCCATCGGGAAGCCGGTGATGCTGCTGGCGCGGAATGCGGTGATCGTGCCGGCGGGCAGTTCGGCCCGCAGCGGCTCGAGCGTCGACTCGAGATCGACGTCGCCGGGCGCGAGCCACAGTCCGTCCCGCAGCGGTGCGAAGCCCGCCCAGGTGAGGGCGGAGCGGAGACGGTGGCGCGTGGTGCGCTGCCCCTCGGGGAGCGTGAAGGTCACGAGCGTCCACTCGTCGCCGTGCGGCGCGAACGGGTCGACCCCGCGCACACGGTGCGAGGCCTCCCCCAGCACGGCGCGCACCTGGTCGGTGAGCTCGAACTCGATCTCGCGGCCACGGCGGTGGCGCCGCAGCAGGCCGCGCGTGGCCATCCGGTCGAGAGTGGCGCGCGTCGCGGGCGCGGCGACGCCTGCGGCCTCCATGACCTCCAGGAACACGCCCGCACGCAGGGGCTCCGGGTGCCGCTCGAGCACGAACTCGCCGAGGAACGAGAACAGCAGCTGCTTGGGGGCGCGGCTACGCACGTGCTCCTCCTCTCGCGCTCATCGGACCCGACAGACCATTCTCACGCCGTGGGACGGACCGCTTCGCCGCGCTTGGCGCGCTGGTTCTGCTCGTAGACGTGCGTGCGCAGCTCCGTGAACCGCGGGAGCGCGCGTGTGGTGATCTGGTCGCGGTCGGGGGCGAGGTCGATCGGCAGATCCTCCTGCACCCAGGTGGGCGACTTCGACAGCACGATCACCCGCTCGCCCAGATACACCGACTCGTCGATGTCGTGGGTGACGAACAGCAGCGACATGCCGCGGTCGCGGTGCAGCTGACGCACGAGGTCCTCCAGGTCGGCGCGCGTCTGCGCGTCGACCGCCGCGAACGGCTCATCCATGATGAGCACCTCGGGCTCATAGGCCACGGCGCGCGCGATCGCGACGCGCTGCTGCATGCCACCCGAGAGCTGCCACGGGTAGCTGCCTGCGGCGTGATCGAGTCCCACCGCCTGCAGGGCGTCGTCGACGAGCTGGGTGCGCTGCTCCTTCGTGAGCTTCTTGTGCTTGAGCGGCAGCTCCACGTTGCCGCGCACCGTGAGCCACGGGTAGAGGCTGCGACCGTACTCCTGGAACACGAGCGCCATGTTCGGCGGCGGGCCGGTGACGGGCTTGCCGTCGAGCTCGATGACGCCCTCCGTGGGTGCGAGCAGCCCCGCGATGCACTTGAGCAGGGTGGTCTTGCCGCAGCCCGAGGGGCCAACGATGCACACCAGCTCTCCACGGCGCATGTCGAAGCTGATGTCGCCGATCGCCTCCACGACACCTGTCGAGGACTCGTAGACCTTCTTGAGGTTCTGGACTGTGAGGAGCGTCTCAGGCACGCTCGACCTCCTTGATTCCGTGGTACCAGCGCAGCACCCGCCGCTCGACGAATCCGAAGATCGCCGCAAGCAGCACGCCGACGAGTCCGAGCAGCAGGATGCCGCTCCACATCTCGGCGATGAGGTAGTTCGTCTGGAAGTAGGTGATGCGATAGCCGAGCCCCGAGGAGTTGTTGAACATCTCGGAGATGACCATGAGGATGAGCGCGACCGAGAGCGCCTGGCGCACGCCGGTCATGATGCGCGGGCTCGCCGACGGCAGCACGAGGTAGCGCAGCCGCTCGACGGGGGTGAGGGCGTAGGAGCGCGCCGTCTCGGTCATGACCGAGTCGGTCGAGCGCACCCCCTCGATGGTGTTGAGGAGCACCGGCCACACCGCTCCCGCGACGATCACGATGACGCGCGTCGCATCCCCTGTGCCCATCACGAGCATGAGGATCGGCACGAGCACGGGCGGCGGAATGGCGCGGAAGAACTCGAGCGTGGGCTCCAGCAGGTCGCGCAGCCAGCGCACGAGGCCGATGACGGTGCCCGCCGTGATGCCGACGACGATCGACAGCACGATCCCGATCGCCAGGCGGCCGAGGCTCGGGAGCACGTCGGCGAAGAATGCGGGACCGACCCACGTGGCGACGAACGCCTCGAGGATGGCCGCGGGCGACGGGAAGAACTTCTGCGGTGCGACCGTCGCCCAGATCCCCCACGCGACGAGGAGCAGGATGGGGAAGCCGATGGCGAACCCGATGCTCTCGAAGATGCTGCGCGAGCGCCCGGGGGGCGTGCGGAGCACGCTGATCGAGCGGGTCATCATGCTGGTCATACGATGTCCTCCCCTCGGACCGACTGGTGCCAGGAGAGGATGCGACGCTCCACGAGCCGGAAGATGATGTTGACGATGAGGCCGAGCAGGCCCGCGACGACCACGTAGGTGTAGACGGTGGGGACGTCGCCGGCGCTGCGTGCGAACACGATCACCCGGCCGATGCCCGGCACTGCGATGAGGAGCTCGGCGGTGACGGTGAGGATGAGCGCGACCGCCGCCCCCAGGCGCACGCCCGTCATGATGTACGGCAGCGCGGTGGGCAGCACGAGGTTGCGGAAGCGCGAGGCGCGGGAGAGCCCGAAGCTGCGGGCGGTGTCGCGTGCCACGGTGTCGACGTCGGCGACGCCGTAGAGCACCTGCACGAACACCTGCCAGAAGCTCGCGTAGAC
>JAEYUT010000133.1 GCA_023432305.1 Actinomycetes bacterium | reverse complement strand
CGAGGCCGTTCCTGGTTGCGGCGTCCAATCGCATCCTCCGCGTGACCCTCATCGCCGTGCTCCTGACGCTCGCCGGCACGACGCTGCTCATCTTCGACCTCGTCGGCGGCGCCACCGCCGGCATCGTGGCGGGGGCGATCGTGCTTCTGCTGGGTGTCGCGGCGTGGTTCCTCGCCCCTCCCCTGGTGCGCATCCGGGCACGGGACGACTCCTGATGGATGACGCGCTCCGTCGCGCCCTCGACCCCGCGGATCCCGGGCCCTCGGCTCGGCTCCCGCGCGGCTCCTGGAAGCTCGCGGTGCGTCGCGCGTGGCACGGCTTCATGCGGCATCGCGGCTACGACGCAGCCGCCGCGCTCACCTTCTTCACGACCGTCGCGGCCTTCCCCGCGGCGCTCGCCTTCGTCTCCGCCTTCGCTCTCGCAAACGATCGCGACCAGGCGGTCGCCGACATCGTCGCGATCGCGCAGACGCTCTTCCCGGAGCGGATCGCGGACTCGTTCGCCGATCCCGTGGAGCAGCTGCTCAGCCTGCCGTATCCGGGTCTCGCGCTCGCCGCCGCCCTCGTGCTGCTGCTGTGGACCTCGTCCGGCTATGCGACGGGGTTCGGCCGAGCGGTCAACGCCGTCTACGAGGTCGAGGAGGGCAGGCCGTTCTGGCGCTTCCGCCTGCGCATGCTCGGCGTCGCATCCGCTCTCATCGCTCTCATCGCCGCGATCATCCTGACCCTCCTCGCGACCCCCGAAGCCGCCTCGGACATCCTCGGCCGACGTGACCTCGCCCCCGTCGTCGTCACGATCTGGACGTGGATCCGGTGGCCGCTCGCGCTCGTGCTCATGTGGCTCTTCGTGAGCGTGCTGTACGCCTTCACGCCGAACGTGCGCCATCAGCGTCTCGTGTGGGTGTCGGTCGGGTCGACGTTCGCGATCGCGGTGTGGATCCTCTGCACGATCGGCTACGGCATCTACGCGACCCTGCTCGGCGCCTACGGAGCCCTGTACGGCTCGATCGGCTCGCTTCTCGTCGCCCTCCTCTGGGCCTACCTCACGAACCTCGCGCTCGTGGCCGGCGCGGAGCTGGATGCCGAGTTCGTGCGTCTTCGACAGCTCGCCCGCGGGGTCGCCGCGGAGGAGGTGATCCGGGTGCCGGTGCGCGACACCGCACGCGACCACATGCTGGCCCGGCAGCGGGAGGCGGATGTCGCCGACGCCGTGAGGCTGCGGGATCGCCAGCGTCAACGCCAGCAGCAGTCTCGCGAGTAGCACGGCGACCACAGCCGCGGAACCCCCTTGAGCCCGCCGCGGCGCCGCGGTCGGCTGGAGGCATGACCGAATCTCTCGTGAACCCCGTCACCCGCTACCGGACCGAGGCGTTCCCCCGCCAGGAGCAGAGCCAGCCCGGTCTCATCTCGCGCACCGACCCCGCGCCCGACCACGGCGAGGAGAGCTACGTCGGATCGGGTCGCCTGGAGGGGCTGCGAGCCCTCATCACCGGCGGCGACTCCGGGATCGGCCGGGCTGTCGCGATCGCCTACGCCCGGGAAGGCGCCGACGTCGCCATCTCGTACCTGCCGGAGGAGCAGGAGGACGCCGACGACACGCGTCGGTGGATCGAGAAGGCCGGGCGGAAGGCTCTTCTGCTGCCCGGCGACGTACGCAGCGAGGAGCAGTGCCGCGACCTCGTCGACCGCACCATCGCCGAGCTCGGCGGCCTCGACATCCTGGTGCTGAACGCCGCGTATCAGGAGAACCGCGACGGACTCGAGACCATCCCCACCGAGGAGATCGAGCGCGTATTCGACACCAACCTCTTCGCCCCCCTCTGGACGGCGCGCGCGGCCATCCCTCACCTGAAGCCCGGCGCGTCGATCATCACGACCTCCTCCATCCAGGCGTTCAACCCGGCGCCGAAGCTCATCGACTACGCCATGACGAAGGCGGCACAGGTGGCCTTCACGAAGGCGCTCGCCCAGGAGCTCGGGGAGCGCGGCATCCGCGTCAACGCGGTCGCTCCCGGCCCCATCTGGACGCCGCTCATCCCCGCCACGAGCTGGCCCGACTCGCTGCCCGAGTTCGGACACGACACGCCGCTGGGGCGTGCCGGCCAGCCCGCGGAGCTCGCCCCCGCGTACGTCTTCCTCGCCTCGCCGGAGGCGTCGTACGTGTCCGGTGCGATCGTGCCCGTCACGGGCGGGAAGGGGCTCTGATGCCCGGCTCACGCAATCGCTCGCTCAAGGACCCGCAGCTCTACGAGAAGCTGCGCGATGAGGGCGACAGCAAGGAGAAGGCAGCGCGCATCTCCAACGCGATCGCTGCTCGTGGCGCGAAGTCCGTGGGCCGGAAGGGCGGCGAGTCGGGATCCTACGAAGACTGGACGGTCGCCGATCTCCGCGCGCGCGCGAAAGCGCTGGGAATCTCCGGCTATTCCGGCAAGCGCAAGAGCGGGCTCATCGAGATGCTGCGCACCCACTGACCGGGCGCAGCTCAGTAGATGAAGATCGCGAACCAGTCGGGGTTGTGCGCATGCACGATGGCGAGGAAGACGATCGCATCGAACAGCAGGTGCACGATGAGCACGTATCCCAGCGACCGCGTACGCGCGAACAGGTAGCCCTGCAGGAGGGCGAACGGGATCGTCAGCAGGGGGCCCCACGAGCGGTAGCCGAGCTCCCACAGGAACGACACGAAGATGGTCGCCTGGATGAGGTTCGCCTGCAGCACCGGGAAGTGCCGCCGCAGCAGCGCGAAGCATGTGCAGATGAAGAAGAGCTCATCCCACGTGCCGACCGCGTTGACGCCGACGAAGAATCGACCGAGCTCGGAGGCGTCGGTGATGTGGGGCCAGTTCTCGTAGGCGCCTGAGCGGATGAAGTAGAACGGCAGAATCAGCCAGCCGAGCAGCGGCACCGCCACGACGTAGGCGATCTCGAGCCTGCTCTTCTTCTCGTGGCTGCGCCACGGGAAGCGGATCTCGCGCCGCCTCAGCAGATGCCGATCGAGGAGGAACGGCACAGCGACAGCGAGCGTGAGCACGATGCCGATCCGGAAGAACGAGCTCCACTCCACATCCGCTTCGACGGAGGTGGTCGAGACGATGGCGATCCCGACGCCGATGAGGGTGAGGTCGGTTCCGAGCTCGCGATCCATCCACCAGGCGAGGGCGACCGACGCGACCAGCAGCGCGTGTCCCCACCCCGGCAGCTGGAAGCCGAACAGCACGAGGGCAGCGGCTGCGACGCCGACGGCGGGAATGAGAGCGCGACGCGACCAGGACTCGACGACGGGTTCCACCCCACCAGCTTGCCAGGAAGATGCCTTCCGCTGCGCCTCAGGCTGACTTCCGCTGCTTCGCCGGCGTCTTCTTCGACCCGGACTCGCTCTTCTTCGCCGCCGTCTTCGCGCCCGCAGTTGCGGTCTTCTTCGCGGGGGCCTTCGTCGATTTCCTCGCGGTTCCCGAGCTCCCGGAGGCTTTCCGGGGCCGCGGGCTCGCCTCCCGGTCGCCACGGCGCTTCTCGACGGAGCGCTTGAGCGCCTCCATGAGGTCGAGCACCTCGCCGCCGCTCTCCGTCTCCCGCCCGAACGTCGCCTCCGTATCGAGCGCGTCACCCTGCTCGAGCTTCGCCTCGACGAGGGTGCGCAGCTGCTCCTGGTAGTCGTCGGTGAACTGCTCCGGCCGGAAGTCGGACGCGAAGCTCTCGACCAGCTGACGCGACATGGCGAGCTCCGCCTCGGTGATCCGCGGGCTCTCATCGAGCTCCGGGAAGCGGGCCTCGCGCACCTCGTCGTCCCAGAGCAGCGTCTGCAGAGTGAGGACGCCATCGCGCACGCGCAGCGCAGCCAGGCGCGTCTTCTGCCGCAGCGCGAACTTGACGATCGCGGTGCGGTCCGCCTCGTCGAGCGTGCGCATGAGCAGCACATACGCCTTCGTCGATGTCGAGTCGGGTGCGAGGTAGTAGCTCTTGTCGAACATGATCGGATCGATCTGGCTCGTCGGCACGAACTCCACCACATCGATGTCGCGACTGCGTTCCACCGGCAGCGAGGCGAGATCGTCGTCGGTGAGCACGACCGTCTGGTCACCATCGACGTAGGCCTTCTCGATGTGCTCATAGTCGACCGTCTCGCCGTCGATCTCGCACACGCGCCTGTAGCGGATGCGACCGCCGTCCGCATCGTGCACCTGATGCAGGGGGACGTCATGGTTCTCCGTCGCGGAGTACAGCTTCACGGGCACGTTCACGAGCCCGAAGCTCAGCGAGCCTTTCCAGATCGAGCGCATCCGCACATCTTCGCCCCCGCACGCGGGATCCGGAACCCCGTGGACGACGTTTTCCGTGCGATGTATGGTGCCCCGATGACCGCGCAGCGAACGGCCTCCGGCGACGAGCAGGTCGATGTGGGTGGGCACCGCCTGCGTCTCACGAGCCTCGACAAGGTGATGTATCCCGAGACCGGCACGACCAAGGCCGAGGTCATCGACTACTACACGCGCGTCGCCGATGTGCTGATCCCCCACGCGCGCGACCGCGCGGCCACCCGCAAGCGGTGGGTCTCCGGTGTCGGCACCGCCGAGAAGCCCGGACAGGTGTTCTTCGAGAAGAACCTCCCGGATGCCGCCCCATCCTGGATCGCGCGCCGCGAGATCCAGCACAGCGATCACACCAACGTGTACCCGCTCGTCAATGATCTGCCCACGCTCGTCTGGCTCGCCCAGCAGAACGCTCTGGAGATCCACGTGCCCCAATGGCGCTTCGGCCCGCGCGGGGCCCGCCGCAACCCGGACCGTCTCGTGCTCGATCTCGATCCAGGCGAGGGTGCGGGGCTCGCCGAATGCGCCGAGGTGGCGAAGCTCGTGCGCGCCATCCTGCGCGACATCGGTCTCGAGCCGTACCCGGTGACGAGCGGGAGCAAAGGCATCCACCTCTATGCGGGGCTCGATGGCACGCAGTCGAGCGACCAGGTCTCCGCCGTCGCGCACGAGCTGGCTCGCTCGCTCGAAGCCGACCACCCGGATCTCGTCGTGAGCGACCAGCGCAAGGCGGACCGCGTCGGAAAGGTGCTGCTCGACTGGAGCCAGAACAACGGCAGCAAGACCACCATCGTGCCGTACTCGCTGCGGGGGCGCGCACGCCCCACGGTTGCCGCCCCGCGCACGTGGCGCGAGCTTCTCGCCCCTGGCCTGCGCCAGCTCGAGTTCGGCGAGGTTCTCGAGCGCGTCCGCACGAAAGGAGATCCGCTCGCCGAACTCTCGGCGAGCCACCCATCTGGGCGCTGAGGTCGACGCGCGTCTGAACCCGTACCGCAGCATGCGCGACGCGTCGAAGACTCCCGAGCCGATGGGGACGACGCCATCCGAACGCGGGGATCGGCCGATGTTCGTCATCCAGGAGCACCACGCCACGCGGCTTCATCACGACTTCCGGCTCGAGCACGACGGGGTGCTCGTCTCCTGGGCTCTGCCGAAGGGCCTGCCGACCGACCCGGGCGTGAATCATCTCGCCGTGCAGACGGAGGATCACCCGCTCGACTACGGCTCATTCGAGGGCACGATCCCGAAGGGGGAATACGGTGCGGGAGAGGTGACGATCTGGGATTCGGGAGTCTATGACCTCGAGAAGTGGCGGGACGGCGAGGAGATCATCGTCACGATCCACGGGATGCGTCACGGCTCGCACCGGCTCGCGCTCATCCGCACGGGCGGCGACGAGGCGAAGCCCCAGTGGCTCATCCATCTCATGAAGGAGCAGCGGCCGCCCGCCGAGGGTGCTGCCCATCCTCGTCCGCGCGGCGGGAGCTCCGGGCGAGGGCTCTCGCGCGGCAAGACCGTGGTG
>JAEYUT010000124.1 GCA_023432305.1 Actinomycetes bacterium | reverse complement strand
GTGTCATCTCGATCCTCGACAAGAACGGCCTCACCGTTCCCGTCTCGGGTCAGGATGCCTCGGTCGCGGGCCTGCAGAACGTGCTGCTCGGCAAGCAGACCGCCACGGTCTACAAGCCGTTCCAGCTCGAGGCCGCCGCGGCAGCGGAGCTCGCGATCGCTCTCCTCAACGGAGAGACCCCGAACGTCGAGAAGACCCTCGACGACGGCACGCCCTACATCGCAGTCACTCCGGTCCTCGTCGGCCCTGAGGACGTGCAGAAGGTCATCGACGACGGCAACGCGAGCGCCTCGACGCTCTGCACCGGCGACGTCGCGGCCGCCTGCGAGAAGTACGGCGTGAAGTAGAAGCCCCCCGGTTCGGGTCCCGTCGCGGCAGAAGCTGCGGGGGGACCCCTTCCCATCCTCTCCCCCGCCCCTCATCGGGACACCGTCGTCCCTCCAGGAAGGAACCCGGCATGGATGAGCCGCTCATCGAACTCGCCGACGTGAAGAAGAACTTCGGGCCCGTGCACGTCCTGAAAGGCGTGAACCTCCGGGCCTACCCCGGGAAGGTCACCGCTCTGGTCGGCGACAACGGCGCCGGGAAATCGACGCTCATCAAGGGTCTCGCCGGAGTGCAGCCCTACGACGAGGGAACGGTGACGTTCGGCGGCGAGGTCGTGGATCTGCACACCCCGCGCGACGCCTCCCGCCTCGGCATCGAGGTCGTCTATCAGGATCTCGCACTGTGCGACAACCTCGACATCGTCCAGAACATGTTCCTCGGCCGCGAGGAGAAGACGCCCGTGCGCACCTTCGACGAAGGCCAGATGGAGCGCGAAGCGAGCGACACCCTGCGCTCACTGTCGGTGCGCACCGTGAAGTCGGTGCGGCAGAAGGTCTCGTCGCTCTCCGGAGGGCAGCGTCAGACCGTCGCCATCGCGCGCGCCGTGCTCAAGAAAGCCAAGCTCGTGATCCTCGACGAGCCGACCGCAGCACTCGGCGTCGCCCAGACGGAGCAGGTGCTCCAGCTCGTGCGCCGCCTCGCCGACCAGGGCGTCGCGGTCATCATCATCAGCCACAACCTGCAGGACGTCTTCAAGGTCTGCGACTACATCAGCGTCCTCTATCTGGGCACGATGGTCGCCTCGCTTCGGACAGAGGAGACCAACATCGACGACGTCGTCGGCTACATCACCGGCAGCAAGACCTACAACGGAGAGTCCGCATGACCACCTCCCCCGCCACCGACCCGAGCGTCGACACGACCAACCTCCCCGCCTCCGGGCTCATCGGAAGCGGCCAGGAGGGCGGCTTCATGGACCAGGTGCGCGACTGGCTTCAGCGTGTGCGCCACGGCGAGATGGGCGCGCTGCCCGCCATCGGAGGTCTCGTCGCGCTCGTGATCCTGTTCACGATCCTCAGCGAGACGATGCTCGGTCAGCAGTTCTTCCTCACCGAGCGCAACTTCGCCAACCTGCTCACGCAGGCCGCGTCGCTCGTCATGCTCGCGATGGCCCTGGTCTTCGTGATCCTGCTCGGCGAGATCGATCTCTCGGCGGGCGTCACCTCGGGCGTCGCACTGTCGCTGTTCGTGGTCCTGACGAAACCCGACACGATCGCCATGCACTGGCTGCTCGCGCTCGTCTTCGCGCTCGGCGTGGGCATCGTGATCGGAACGTTCATCGGGTTCTTCGTCGCACGTGTGGGCATCCCGTCGTTCGTGGTGACGCTCGGACTCTTCATCGGCCTGCAGGGGGTGACTCTCATCCTGCTCGGCGACGGCGGCGTCTTCCGCATCCAGATCCCGGAGTTCCTCGCGATCCAGAACGCGAACCTGCCCGTGTGGGCGGGCTGGGCGATGCTGGGGATCGCGCTGATCGTGTCGTTCGCGACCTCGATGTGGGACCGTCGCAGTCGGGCCCGCGCGGGCGTGCCCAACCGCACGATCACGCTCGTGTGGGCGAAGCTCGCGACGATCGCGATCGTCGGCGGGTTCTTCGTCGCCGTGCTGAGCTCCAACCGATCCTCGAGCGTCAAGGTCATCGAGGGCGTTCCGATCGTCGTCCCGATCGTGCTCGTGATCCTCTGGATCGGCACCTTCGTGCTCGACCGCACGTCGTTCGGCCGCTACATCTACGCGATCGGCGGCAACGCGGAGGCGGCGCGACGCGCGGGCATCAAAGTGGTCGCGATCCGCTGGGCGGCGTTCATCGTCTGCTCGACCCTCGCGGTGGTCTCGGGTGTGTTCAGCGCGAGCAAAGTCGGCTCCGTCAACGCGGGCTTCGGCACGGCGATCGTGCTGAGCGGTGTCGCAGCCGCGGTCGTCGGCGGTGTGAGCCTCTTCGGAGGGCGCGGCCGGCTCATGCACGCCGCGATCGGCGCGCTCGTGATCGCGGTGATCGCCAACGGGCTGGGCCTGCTCAACCTCCCCGCCGGGGTGAACTTCATCGTCACCGGCGGCGTGCTCATCCTCGCCGCCACGGTCGACGCCGTCTCGCGCGTGCGCGCCGGAGGCTCGATCCTGCGCACCTGACCGCATCCCGCGAACAGAACGAAGGCCGTCCCTCCACCACAGGGGACGGCCTTCGCGTCTGAGAGGGGTGTTACTCCCCCGACACCGAGCGCTGCTCGGGTCCGTTGTACGCCGACAGCGGGCGGATGAGGGCGTTCGAGGCGGCCTGCTCGAGGATGTGCGCCGTCCAGCCGGTGACGCGCGACGCGACGAACAGCGGCGTGAACATCTCCGTGTCGAACCCCATGAGGTGATACGCAGGCCCCGACGGGTAGTCGAGGTTCGGCTTGATGCCCTTGCGCTGCTCCATCGCCGACTCGAGAGCGTCGTACAGCTCCCCGAGATCGGGACGGTCGTATTCGACGAGGAGGGTGTCGAGCGCCGCCTTCATCGTGGGAACGCGGGAGTCGCCGTTCTTGTAGACGCGGTGCCCGAATCCCATGATCTTGCGCTTCTGCGCGAGGGCCTCGTCGAGCCAGGCCTCCGCGCGATCCGCGAACATGATCTCGTCGAACATGTGCATGACGGCCTCGTTCGCCCCACCATGGAGGGCTCCCTTGAGAGCGCCGATCGCCCCCGTGACCGCCGAGTACAGGTCCGACGTGGTGGAGGTGATGACGCGAGCCGTGAATGTGGACGCGTTGAACGAGTGCTCCGCGTACAGGATCATCGACACGTCGAATGCCGACACCACCACGAGGTCCGGCACCTCGCCGAACGTCATGTGCAGGAAGTTCGCCGAGTAGCTGAGATCGTCGCGCGGCTCCACGAGCTCCTCGTCACGCAGACGGCGCTGCGCGTAGGCGACGATCGCGGGGAGCTGCGCGAACAGGCGCATGGCCTGCTCGAGCTGCGCCTCGGGGCTCGTGTCTGCGGTGCTGGGATCTGCGGCCCCCACGGCGGAGACGGCAGTGCGCACGACATCCATCGGGTGCGCCTCAAGCGGAAGCAGATCGATCGCGTGCTTGGCCACCGATGTCAGGTGCCGGTGGGCGCGCTCGAAGGTCTGGAACTCCTCCAGCTGCACGGGCGTGGGAAGCTCGCCGTGCCACAGCAGGTAGGCGACCTCCTCGAAGGTGCAGCTCTCCGCGAGCTCCTGAACCGGGTAGCCCCGGTAGAGCAGCGAGTTCGTCTCGGGGTTCACCTTGGAGATCGCGGTGACGTCGACCGTGACGCCCGCGAGCCCCTTCCTGATGTCTGCTTCCGTCATGTCAGCTCCTGTTGTTGGACAGATCGAACGTGTAGACGCCGGCGTCGAACTCCGAGTAGGCCGCGTAGTCGACGAGTTCGTACAGCCTTGCACGGGTCTGCATGTTCGGCACCTGGGTCGTGAGCGATCCTTCGTCCTGCAGCGCCTCGAGTGCGCGCTCGGCGGCGCCCATCGCGATGCGCAGCAGCGACACGGGGAAGATGACGATGTTGACGCCGACCGAGGCGAGCTGCTGCGTCGTGAACAGGTCGGACTTGCCGAACTCCGTCATGTTGGCGAGGACCGGCACGTCCACGGCCTCGCGGATCGCCGCGAACTCCTCGAGGGTCGCCATGGCCTCCGGGAAGATCGCGTCGGCACCTGCGTCGACGAGCGCCTTCGCGCGGTCCTTCGCCGCCTCGAGACCGTCGATGCCGCGGATGTCGGTGCGCGCCATGATGAGGAAGTCGGGGTCGCGACGCGCCTCGACGGCGGCGCGGATGCGCTTGATCGCCGTCTGCTCGTCGACGACGGCCTTGCCGTCGAGGTGTCCGCAGCGCTTCGGGTTGACCTGGTCCTCCAGGTGCATGCCCGAGACGCCGGCGTCCTCGAGGATCTGCACGGTGCGTGCGACGTTCATCGGCTCCCCGAAGCCGGTGTCGGCGTCGATGAGCGTCGGGAGGTCGGTGACGCGTGCGATCTGCGATCCTCGGTGCGCGACCTCGGTGAGGGTGGTGAGGCCGATGTCCGGAAGGCCCAGGTCAGCCGAGAGGACGGCACCCGAGATGTAGACGCCTTCGAATCCCTTGTCCTGGATCAGCTTGGCCGACAGCGGGTTGAACGCTCCCGGCATCCGAACGAGCTCGCCCGATGCGAGGCGGGCGCGGAACGCGGCGCGCTTGGCAGAGGCGGTGAGCTTCGAGTGCAGCATGATTCAGAACAGTCCTTCCGGTGCGGTGGGCAGGCCCTCCGCGGTGATGTTGAGCTCGGCGACCTCGGCGGCCGTGAGCTGGGGCAGTCGCTCGGCGAGACCGAGGAACCGCTCGATCTCGTCGGGTGACAGCACGCCCTCGGCGAGCGTGCGGAACTTGGCGACATAGTCGGCGCGCACGAACGGGCGAGCACCGAGTGGGTGCGCATCCGCGACGGCGATCTCGTCGACGACGCGGGTGCCGTCCACGAGCTCGATCTCGACGCGGCCGCCGAACGCCTTCTCGTCGGGGTCGGTGGAGTGGTAGCGGCGCGTCCACTCCGGGTCTTCGGTGGTGGTGACCTTGTGCCACAGCTCCACGGTGTCGGCGCGGCCGGCGCGCTCCGGCGCGTAGGAGTCGACGTGGTGCCAGGTGCCGTCCTGCAGCGCGACGGTGAAGATGTACGGGATCGAGTGATCGAGCGTCTCGCGGCTCGCGGTGGGGTCGTACTTCTGCGGGTCGTTCGCGCCCGATCCGATCACGTAGTGAGTGTGGTGGCTCGTGTGGATGACGATGCTGCGGATGTTGGCGGGGTCGCGCAGCTCGGGTCGCTCGGTTCCGAGCTTGCGGCCGAGGTCGATGAGGGCCTGCGCCTGGTATTCGGCGGAGTGCTCCTTGGTGTAGCTGTCGAGGATGGCGCGCTTGGGCTCGCCCGCTTCGGGAAGCGGCACCTCGTAGCGACCATCGGGGCCGTCGAGCAGCCACGCGATGACGCCGTCCTCGCCTTCCCAGATGGGGGCCGGCGAGGTCTGCCCGCGCATGGCGCGGTCGATCGCCTCGACAGCCATCTTGCCTGCGAACGCGGGGGCATGCGCCTTCCA
>JAEYUT010000098.1 GCA_023432305.1 Actinomycetes bacterium | reverse complement strand
TTGTAGGTGTACTCGTTCGCGAGACGGGTGCGCACGGCGCCCACATCCTCGCCCGCGGCCTCGGCCGCCTTGAGCTCGTTGCGGTAGAGGATGTTCACCGCGCCCTGCCCGCCCATCACGGCGATCTCGGCCGTCGGCCACGCGTAGTTGAGGTCGGCGCCCAGCTGCTTCGAGCCCATGACGATGTAGGCGCCGCCGTAGGCCTTGCGGGTGATCACGGTCACGAGCGGAACGGTCGCCTCGGCATAGGCGTAGAGGAGCTTCGCTCCGCGGCGGATGACGCCCGTCCACTCCTGGTCGGTTCCGGGCAGGTAGCCGGGAACGTCGACGAGGGTGATGATCGGGATCGAGAACGCGTCGCAGAATCGCACGAAGCGCGCCGCCTTCTCACCCGCTTCGATGTTGAGGGTTCCCGCCATCTGGCTCGGCTGGTTGGCGATGATGCCCACGGAGCGGCCCTCGATCCGCGCGAATCCGATGACGATGTTCGGGGCGAACAGCGGCTGGACTTCGAGGAAGTCGCCGTTGTCGACGATGTTCTCGATGATGTCGAGCACGTCGTAGGGCTGGTTGGGGGAGTCCGGGATGATCGTGTTGAGGCGACGGTCGGAGTCCGTGATCTCGAGCTGGGAATCCGACTCGTAGACGGGCAGCTCCGCCTGGTTGTTGTCGGGCAGGTAGCTCACGAGCGAGCGCGCGTAGTCGAGCGCGTCGTCCTCGTCGGTCGCGAGGTAGTGCGAGACGCCGCTCGTCTTGTTGTGGGTGAGCGCGCCGCCGAGCTCCTCGAAGCCGACATCCTCGCCCGTCACCGTCTTGATGACGTCGGGGCCCGTCACGAACATGTGCGACTTCTTGTCGACCATGATCACGAAGTCGGTGAGTGCCGGGGAGTACACGGCGCCGCCCGCAGCGGGGCCCATGATGATCGAGATCTGCGGGATGACGCCGGATGCGGCCGTGTTGAGCTTGAAGATCTCGCCGTACTTGCCGAGCGCGACGACGCCCTCCTGGATGCGCGCGCCGCCCGAGTCGAGCATGCCGATGATGGGCACGCCGGTCTTGAGGGCGAGCTCCATGACCTTGATGATCTTCTCGCCCGCGACTTCGCCGAGGGATCCGCCGAAGATCGTGAAGTCCTGTGCGTAGACGGCCACCTGCCGGCCGTGGATGGTGCCGGTGCCGGTGACGACCGCGTCGCCGTAGGGGCGGTTCTTCTCCATGCCGAAGGCGTGGGTGCGGTGGCGCACGAACTCGTCGAGCTCCACGAACGAGCCCTGGTCCAGCAGCTGCTCGATGCGCTCGCGGGCGGTCTTCTTGCCCTTGGCGTGCTGCTTCTCGATGGCCGCTTCGCCGCTCGCGGTCACAGCCTCGTGGTAGCGCACCTTGAGATCGGCGAGCTTCCCGGCGGTGGTGGAGAGGTCAGGGGTGAGGGTCGCGTCGGTCACGGCGTTCAGCCTATCCGCCGACCTATTGCCCAGGGGTTTGTGGAGGCATGACAACACCTGTGCCGATCCGTTGGCCCTTCCGTGGGGCGCTCGGCCGCGGGGCGAGGCGTGCGAGGCCCCACCCGGTGACGCGCAGCATCGCCTCGAGCACCACCGCCCCCGTCATCTTGGACGTGCCGGCCTTCCGTTCGACGAACGTGATCGGGTGCTCCCGGATTCCCCACCCGGCGTCGGCTGTGCGGATCGTGAGGTCGATCTGGAAGCAGTACCCGCGCGAGTCGACCACATGGTGGGCGATCTCGGCGAGCACGGCTGAACGGTAGACCCGATAGCCGGCGGTGATGTCTCGCACGGGGAGGCGCAGCATGAGCCGCGCGTAGGCGTTCGCCACCTTGCTGAGCCGCCGTCGGTATGCGGGCCAGTCGACGAGCGCGCCGCCCGGCACCCAGCGGGAGCCGATCACGAGGCCCACGTCCGGGTCCTCGAGCATCGCGAGCATGCGGGGCAGCTCGGATGCGGGGTGCGAGCCGTCCGCGTCGAATTCGACGATGGTGTCGTAGCCGCGCGCGAGTCCCCAGGCGAACCCGGCGAGATACGCGCGACCGAGGCCGTCCTTCGCGGTGCGGTGCAGCACGTGCACGCGGGAGTCGGCCCCCGCGATCCGGTCGGCGATGTCACCTGTTCCGTCGGGGCTCGCGTCGTCGACCACGAGGATGTCGGCGTGGGGGGCATGCGCGGTCAGCGCCGCCACCGCGGCGGCGATGTTCTCGGCCTCGTCGTAGGTGGGTGTGACCACGAGGACGCGCCCGGATGGGGAGGCTCCCGCGGACAGCATGCTCGACATCTTAGGCTGGCGTCCATGAGCTTCGACCGGTGCCGGGAGGTGGTGCCCGTCCTGCACGAGCTGGCGTCGTCCAGCTCGACCAACAGCGAGCTGTCCGCCCGTGCGGACCGCGAGGGGCTCAGCGACCTCACCGTCATGCTGACGCGCTACCAGAGCGCCGGGCGCGGCCGCCACGGGCGTGCCTGGACGGCGCCTCCCGGCGCGAGTGTCGCGCTGTCGGTGCTTCTGCGTCCGCGTCTCCCTGATGGTTCTCGCCCCGACGCGAGCATCCTCGGCTGGGTTCCGGTGCTCGCGGGCGTCGCGATGGCCGAAGCGGTGTCGGGAGCCCTGCCCGACCGAGAGGTGGGCTTCAAGTGGCCCAACGATGTGCTCGTCGACGGGCGGAAGGTCTGCGGCATCCTCGCCGAGCTGCTGCCCTCGGGTGCCGACATCGTGCTCGGGGCGGGTCTGAATACCCGCATGACCCCCGAGGAGCTTCCTGTTCCGACGGCGACGTCGCTCGCCATCGAAGGCGCCGAGGTCGATGCGGATCTCGAGGATCTGGTGTTCGCCGCCTACCTGGAGGACCTGAAGGTCCGGCTGGAGCGGTTCCTCGCGGCGGGCGGCGACGCCGAGGCGTCGGGCCTGCGTGCGCAGGCTCGAGCCCGCTGCCTCACCATCGGACGGTCGGTGCGCATCGAGCTGCCGGGCGATGTCCAGCTCTTCGGCACGGCGACGGATCTGGATGCCGATGGGCGCCTCATCGTGCAGAGCGACGACGGGGTCACCCGGTCTGTCGCGGCTGGCGACGTGACCCACGTGCGATAGGAAGAGGGCATGCTCCACGCCGACTCTCCCGACACCGCTCCGGGCTCCCGCGCGGTCCAGCCGGAGAGCGTCGTCGCGCGCCTGCGCTCCCACGGTCGGGCGATCTTCCTCCCGTGCGTCGTCCTCATCGCGGACGCCGCTGCCCTCGGGTACTTCGCGGGGCGGATGCCGGAGCCGTGGCAGAACTGGCTCGTCCTCATCGGTGCGCTGCTCATCGCGGTGCTGCTGTTCCTCATCCCCGTGATCGCATGGCTCGGCCGCAACTACACGATCACGACACGGCGGATCGTGCTCCGCGGGGGTCTGCTGGTGCGCACCCGCCAGGAGCTTCTGCACTCGCGCGGCTACGACGTGACGGTGCGGACGAACGCGCTGCAGGCGATGTTCGGCTCCGGCGACGTGCTCATCAACACGGGGCTCGACCGACCGGTCGTGCTGCGGGATGTCCCGGGTGCGAAGCTCGTGCAGACGACACTCCACGACCTCATGGAGCACTCGGTCACGGCGATGGGCGCGCGCCGCCAGCAGGAGCAGTCGCGGCCGCACGACGAGACGACGTACCTGGGCGGTCGCTGAGCTCGCTGCGGCGCGGCGCGAACACCCACAGGCGGTAGAGGGTGAAGCGGAACGCGGTTCCGAGCGCCAGACCCACGACGTTCGAGGCGATGTTGTCGGCGAGCACGCTCGTGAAGCCGAGAACATAGTGCGAGACCCACAGGCACAGCACGCCGATCGCCATGCCGCCGAGGCTCACCGTGGCGAACGCGGCGAACTCGCGCCACGGCTGCCTGCCGCGGTGCGCGCGGAACGTCCAGAAGCGGTTGCCGACCCAGTTGACGACGATGGCGACAGCGGTCGAGCAGATCTTCGCCAGCAGCGGGCCCTCAGCGACCAGCTCGGGCGTGAGGATCGTGAGCCGCAGCAGATTGAACAGGGCGATGTCGACCACGAGTCCCACGAGCCCCACGACGCCGAAGCGCGTGAACTGGCCGAAGAGTGCGCGCATCCGTCCTGCCTCGCCCGCTGGGGCATCTAGGGTCGTAGAGGCGGCAGTCTAACGGCCGTGATCGAAGCCCGGATGAGAGGACGCACATGCGTGTCGGTGTGATCGGCGGCGGACAGCTCGCCCGGATGATGGTGCCCCCTGCCGTGGCGCTCGGGATCGACATCCGTGTGCTCGCCGAGGTCGAGTCGAGCTCCGCGGCGATCGCCGCGACAGCCGTCGGCGACTACCGCGACGAGGCGACCGTGCTGGCCTTCGCCCGCGACGTCGACGTCATCACCTTCGACCACGAGCATGTGCCGCAGCCGGTGCTCGACGCGCTCGTGAACGGCGGGGTCGCGGTGCACCCCGGCCCTCACGCGCTCGCCGTCGCCCAGGACAAGACCCTCATGCGCTTCCGTCTGAGCGAGATCGGGGCGCCCGTTCCCGACTGGGACCGTGTGCACGGCCCCGCGGACGTGCAGCGCTTCCTCGACCGCCACGATGGTGTCGCGGTCGCGAAGACGCCGCGCGGCGGCTACGACGGCAAGGGCGTCCGGATCATCCGCGACGCCCACGCGGTGGACGACTGGTTCGAGAACGCGGGGGAGGATGGTCTGCTCGTCGAGGAGTTCGTCCCGTTCCGCCGGGAGCTGTCGCAGCTGGTCGCGCGTCGTCCGTCGGGCGAGACGGTCGCGTGGCCGCTTGTCGAGACCGTGCAGAGGGACGGCGTGTGCGCCGAGGTCTTCGCGCCGGCACCCGGTGCCGGGGCGCTCGCCGAGGAGGCGCGCGCGCTCGCCGAGCGCATCGCCGACGAACTCGATGTGACCGGGGTGCTGGCGGTCGAGCTGTTCGAGACGGAGGAAGGCGAGCTGCTCATCAACGAGCTCGCCATGCGCCCGCACAACACAGGCCACTGGACGATCGACGGCGCCGTCACGAGCCAGTTCGAGCAGCATCTGCGGGCGGCGCTCGACCT
This sequence comes from Actinomycetes bacterium, assembly GCA_023432305.1. Lineage (GTDB taxonomy): Bacteria > Actinomycetota > Actinomycetes > Actinomycetales > Microbacteriaceae > Homoserinibacter. Next base: position 1,056 of record JAEYUT010000098.1, on the reverse strand, counting down.
GCCGCTCGGCGACGCGAGCCCCATCGCGCCGGTGAGCGTCATGATCAACGTGCTCGGCGGGCCTGCCGGTGAGCGGATGACCGATCGCTACACCGAGGCGATGAGCGCGCACCCGGATGCGAAGCTGCACTCCTACGACAAGGACTCGCGTCCCGGTCGCAAGGTGGGACACGTGACGCTCATCGGATCCGACTTCGACGATGTCGTCACCCGTGCGCGTGCCGCGGCGGCCTTCTTTCAGGACTGACGCGTAACATGACCGGGTGCGAGAACTGAAGCCACTCGTCGGCGTCGTCATGGGATCCGACTCGGACTGGTCGGTCATGCAGGACGCCGCATCCGCCCTCGCCGAGTTCGGCATCCCCTACGAGGTCGAGGTGGTCTCCGCCCACCGCACCCCCCGCAAGATGGTCGACTACGGCACAGATGCAGCCGGTCGCGGCCTGCGGGCGATCATCGCGGGCGCGGGCGGTGCCGCGCACCTGCCCGGCATGCTCGCCTCCCTCACGACCCTGCCGGTCATCGGCGTTCCCGTTCCCCTCGCCAAGCTCGACGGCCTGGACTCGCTGCTCTCGATCGTGCAGATGCCCGCAGGCATTCCCGTCGCGACCGTCTCGATCGGCGGCGCCCGCAACGCCGGCCTCCTCGCCGCGCGCATCCTCGCCTCCGGCGACCCTGAGCTGACGGCTCGACTGGCCGACTACGCTGCCTCGCTCGAAGCTCTCGTCGCCGAGAAGAACGCCGCGCTGCACGCGAAGCTCTGATCATGACGAGCGTCCTGCGCGATCCGGATCGCTCCGACACCGCGTTCATGACGAAGCGGGCCTGGTGGCTCGTGGGCCTCAACGTGCTCGTGCCCGGCTCTGCCCAGGTGCTCGCGGGCGATCGACGCCTCGGGCGCTTCGGGCTCGGAGTCACCCTGACGGTGTGGACGCTGCTTGCGGCCCTCCTGGTGACGAGCCTCGTGGCCGGTGACTGGCTGCTCTCGATCGCCACCAACACCATCCTGCTCGGCGCGGTCGTGATCGGGCTCAGCTTCCTCGCGGTGCTCTGGCT
>JAEYUT010000037.1 GCA_023432305.1 Actinomycetes bacterium | reverse complement strand
AGCCACGGGAACCGGCAAGTCGGCGACGACAGCGTGGCTCATCGAGCAGGTGCAGCGGCCCACGCTCGTTCTCGCGCACAACAAGACGCTCGCCGCTCAGCTCGCGAACGAGTTCCGCGAGCTCATGCCGCACAATGCCGTCGAGTACTTCGTGAGCTACTACGACTACTACCAGCCCGAGGCGTACGTTCCGCAGACGGACACCTTCATCGAGAAGGACTCCTCGATCAACGCCGAGGTGGAGCGGCTGCGCCACTCGACCACGAACTCGCTGCTGAGCCGCCGCGATGTCGTCGTCGTCTCGACGGTCTCCTGCATCTACGGCCTCGGTGCCGCTGAGGAGTATCTGGGCGCCATGATCGCGCTGCAGGTGGGCGATCGGATCTCCCGCGACAAGCTCGTACGCGGATTCATCAACATGCAGTACGAGCGCAACGACATCGACTTCTCGCGCGGGAAGTTCCGTGTGCGCGGCGACACGATCGAGATCATCCCCGTGTACGAGGAGCTCGCGGTGCGCATCGAGATGTTCGGCGACGAGATCGAGGCGCTCTACTCCCTCCATCCGCTCACGGGGGAGGTCGTGAGCAAGCTCGACGCTGTCTCGGTGTTCCCCGCCACCCACTATGCGGCGAGCCCGGAGTCGATGCACCGGGCGATCGCCTCCATCAAGGTGGAGCTCGCCGAACGGCTCGAGGAGCTCGAGAAGCAGGGCAAGCTGCTGGAGGCGCAGCGTCTGCGCATGCGCACCGGATTCGATCTCGAGATGATGGAGCAGATCGGCTTCTGCAACGGCATCGAGAACTACTCGCGCCACATCGATGGCCGCAACCCCGGCGAGCCGCCGAACACGCTCCTGGACTACTTCCCGGATGACTTCCTCGTGGTGATCGACGAGTCGCATGTCACGGTGCCGCAGATCGGAGCGATGTACGAGGGCGACGCGAGCCGCAAGCGAACGCTCGTCGAGCACGGCTTCCGCCTGCCGAGCGCACTCGACAACCGCCCGCTGCGCTGGGAGGAGTTCCTGAACCGCGTCGGTCAGAAGGTCTATCTCTCGGCCACGCCCGGCAAGTACGAGCTCAGCATGGCCGACGGCGTCGTGGAGCAGATCATCCGACCCACGGGCCTCGTCGACCCGCAGATCGTCGTGAAGCCCAGCCTCGGGCAGATCGACGACCTGCTCGAGGAGATCCGGATCCGCGTCGAGCGCGACGAGCGCGTGCTCGTCACGACGCTCACCAAAAAGATGGCGGAGGAGCTCACCGACTACCTCATGGAGGCGGGGGTCCAGGTGCGCTACCTGCATTCGGATGTCGACACCCTGCGCCGTGTGGAGCTGCTCACCGAGCTGCGCAGCGGCGTCTTCGATGTGCTCGTGGGCATCAACCTCCTGCGCGAGGGCCTCGACCTCCCGGAGGTGTCGCTCGTCGCGATCCTCGACGCCGACAAGGAGGGCTTCCTCCGCTCCTCGACCTCACTCATCCAGACGATCGGGCGTGCGGCGCGCAACGTCTCGGGTGAGGTGCACATGTACGCCGACAAGCTCACCGACTCGATGAACTTCGCGATCTCCGAGACCAATCGCCGCCGCGAGCTGCAGATGGCGTACAACGCCGAGCACGGCATCGATCCGCAGCCGCTGCGCAAGAAGATCGCCGACATCACCGATGTGCTCGCGCGGGAGGGCGCCGACACCGCGAAGCTGCTCGCCGGGCGATCGACCGCCGACGGCTCCAAGCGCAAGTCGCCGACGCCGAATCTGCGCCGCGAGGGCCGTGGCGCAGCGGGAGCGAATGAGCTCGAGTCGATCATCGCCGACCTCAACGAGCAGATGCTGCAGGCTGCGGGGGAGCTCAAGTTCGAGCTCGCGGCCCGCCTGCGTGACGAGCTCCAGGACCTCAAGAAGGAGCTGCGCAACATGGAGGCCGCCGGTCACGTGCGCTGAGCGGCCTCTGCGCGCCCGCGGCACCGCCGACACCCGGCAGGATGTCAGCGGTCGGAACTAACATGAGTTCAGTGTCGATCACCCCTGTCTCCGGAACCCAGAAGCTGAGCGTCCGCGGCGCTCGCGTGCACAATCTGAAGGACGTCGACCTCGAGATCCCGCGCGACTCGCTCGTCGTGTTCACGGGCCTCTCCGGCTCCGGAAAGTCGTCGCTCGCATTCGACACGATCTTCGCCGAAGGGCAGCGCCGCTACGTCGAGTCGCTGTCGGCGTACGCACGCCAGTTCCTCGGCCAGGTGGACCGCCCGGATGTCGACTTCATCGAGGGCCTCAGCCCTGCCGTCTCGATCGACCAGAAGTCGACCAACCGCAACCCGCGCTCCACCGTCGGCACCATCACCGAGATCTACGACTACATGCGACTGCTGTGGGCGCGCATCGGCGAGCCCCACTGTCCCGTGTGCGGCGAGAAGATCCAGCGCCAGACGGTGCAGCAGATCGCCGACCAGCTCATGGAGCTGCCCACCGGCACGCGCTATCAGGTGATCGCCCCCGTCATCTCCCAGAAGAAGGGCGAGTTCGTCGATCTCTTCGCGGAGCTCTCCGCCTCCGGATACTCGCGCGCGATCGTCGACGGGGAGCTCGTTCAGCTCACCGAACCGCCGAAGCTCAAGAAGCAGTACAAGCACGACATCGCGGTCGTCGTCGACCGTCTCGTCGCCTCCGATGAGCTGCTGACGCGTGTCACGGACTCGGTGGAGACAGCGCTCCGTCTCGCGAACGGCGTTCTCGAGATCGACTTCGTCGACGAGGAGGAGGGGTCGAAGGCTCGCCGCCGATCGTTCAGCGAGAAGCTCGCGTGCCCGAACAACCACCCCATCGCGCTCACCGAGATCGAGCCCCGCACGTTCTCGTTCAACGCCCCCTTCGGCGCCTGCCCCGAGTGCTCGGGTCTGGGCACGAAGATGGCCGTCGACACGGGCCTGGTGATCGGCGACCCGGATCTCAGCCTCAACGAGGGTGTCATCCTGCCGTGGAACCAGGGAGGCAAGGGCGTCTACACCTACTTCCAGCGCCTGCTGCAGGGGCTCGCGAAGGATCTCGACTTCTCGCTCGACACCCCGTGGAAGGATCTGCCGAGCGAAGTGCAGACCGCGGTGCTGCACGGCAACGACTTCGAGGTGACCGTCCAGTGGCGCAACCGCTTCGGCCGCACGGTGAAGTACTCCACGGGGTTCGAAGGCGTCATGCCGTACATCGAGCGCAAGTACAAGGAGGCCGAGAGCGACTGGTCGCAGCAGCGGTACGGCGAGTACCTGCGTGAGGTCCCGTGCCCCGTCTGCGAAGGTCGTCGGCTCAAGCCCGAGGTGCTCGCGGTGCTCGTGGCGGGCCACAGCATCTCGTCGGTCGCGGATCTCAGTCTCACCGATGCGTATGCGTTCATGGATCGGCTCGAGCTCACCGACCGCGAAGCGCGCATCGCCGCCCAGGTGCTGCGCGAGATCCGTCTGCGTCTCGAGTTCCTGCTCGAGGTGGGGCTCGGCTACCTCACCATGTCGCGCGCGGCTGGGTCGCTCTCGGGCGGCGAGGCACAGCGCATCCGTCTGGCGACGCAGATCGGCTCCGGCCTCACCGGCGTTCTCTACGTGCTCGACGAGCCGTCGATCGGCCTCCACCAGCGCGACAACCGGCGCCTCATCGACACGCTCGTCAAGCTCAAGAATCTCGGCAACACCCTCATCGTCGTCGAGCACGACGAGGACACCATCCGCACCGCCGACTGGGTCGTCGACATCGGCCCCGGAGCGGGAGAGCATGGCGGCAAGGTCGTGCACTCCGGCTCGTACGAGACGCTGCTCGAGAACCGCGGCTCCGTGACGGGCGACTACCTCGCGGGTCGGCGGGCTATCGAGATGCCCGAGAAGCGCCGGCCCATCGACCGCACGCGCATGCTCGTCGTCGAAGGGGCGCAGACCAACAACCTCCAGAACGTCACCGCCGAGTTCCCGCTCGGCGTGCTCACGGCCGTGACGGGCGTGTCGGGGTCCGGCAAGTCGAGCCTCGTCAACGACATCCTCTACAAGGTGCTCGCCAACAACCTCAACGGCGCCCGCCAGGTTCCCGGCAAGCACAAGCGCGTCACCGGGCTCGAGCACCTCGACAAGGTGGTGCACGTGGATCAGGCGCCCATCGGCCGCACCCCGCGCTCCAACCCGGCGACCTACACGGGCGTCTTCGACCGCATCCGCACGCTTTTCGCCGAGACCATGGAGGCGAAGGCGCGGGGCTACCAGCCCGGGCGTTTCAGCTTCAACGTCAAGGGCGGCCGGTGCGAGAACTGCTCCGGCGACGGCACGATCAAGATCGAGATGAACTTCCTGCCCGACGTCTACGTCGTGTGCGAGGTCTGCGATGGCGCCCGCTACAACCGCGACACCCTGCAGGTGCGCTATAAGGGCAAGAACATCGCCGAGGTGCTCGACATGCCCATCAGCGAAGCCGCCGAGTTCTTCGAGCCCATCAGCGCGATCCACCGCTACCTGAAGACGCTCGTCGATGTGGGCCTCGGGTACGTCCGCCTCGGGCAGAGCGCCACGACCCTCTCGGGCGGCGAGGCGCAGCGCGTCAAGCTCGCGACCGAGCTCCAGAAGCGCTCCAACGGCCGCTCCATCTACGTTCTCGACGAGCCCACCACGGGTCTGCACTTCGAGGATGTGCGCAAGCTCCTCCTGGTGCTCAACAGCCTCGTCGACAAGGGCAACTCCGTCATCGTGATCGAGCACAACCTCGATGTCATCAAGAGCGCCGACTGGCTCATCGACATGGGTCCGGAGGGCGGATCGGGCGGTGGCCAGGTGATCGCGACGGGCACCCCCGAGAAGGTCGCGAAGAACCCCGAGAGCCACACGGGTCGCTTCCTCGCGGAGCTTCTCGAATCGGCGGCTGCGGGTCGGGGTCGTCGGAAGGCCGGCTGAGGTGGCGGCACCGCGCGCGGATGTGCTGCCGTGGCGACCGAAGCCGGGTGAGATCCCGAACGCACCCGGTGTCTACCGCTTCTCCGACGCGAACGGACGCATCCTCTATGTCGGCAAGGCGATCAATCTGCGCCAGCGGCTCTCGAACTACTTCCAGCCGCTGCGGAGCCTGCACGAGCGCACCCGCCACATGGTGCTCGCCGCGTCGAAGGTCGAGTGGACGGTCGTCGCGAACGATGTGGAGGCGCTCCAGCTCGAGTACACCTGGATCAAGGAGTTCTCGCCCCCGTACAACGTCAAGTTCCGTGACGACAAGAGCTACCCGTACCTGGTGGTGACGCTCGCCGACGAGGCACCGCGCGTCATGGTGAGCCGCAACCACCGCATCCGCGGTGCGAAGTACTTCGGCCCCTACCCGAAGGTGTGGGCGGTGCGGGAGACGATCGATCTGATGGTGAAGGCGTTCCCCATCCGCACCTGCTCGGACTCCGCCTACAAGCGTGCGATGCAGACGGGACGCCCGTGCTTCGCCGGCCAGATCGGACGGTGCGGTGGCCCGTGCTCTCAGAAGGTCACGATCGACGAGCACCGGAAGATCGTCGATGAGTTCGTCGCGTTCATGGCCAGCCACGACCGCAGCGCCATCACGATCCTGCAGAAGGAGATGGCCGAGGCCGCGGCGGCGCTCGAGTACGAGCGCGCGGCGCGCATCCGCGACCGCATCCAGGCGCTCGAGAATGTGCTCGAGAAGAGCGCCGTGGTGCTCTCGGACGACGTCGACGTCGACGTGTTCGGCATCGAGGAGGACGAGCTCGCCGCCGCAGTGCAGCAGTTCATCGTGCGCGGCGGTCGCATCCGCGGTGTGCGCACCTGGGTCGTCGACAAGGAGCTCGACATCGGCTCAGGTGAGCTCGTCGAGTCGGTGATCGAAACGGCATACGAGAACGACGCGCCGCCGCGCGAGATCATCGTGCCCGTGCTGCCGGATGACGCCGAAGCGCTGTCGGTCTGGCTGGGGAGCCGCCGCGCCCGCGGGTCCGTGACCCTCAAGACGGCGCAGCGTGGTGAGAAGGCCGCCGTCCTGCAGACCGCCACCCTCAACGCGAAGCAGTCGCTGGCGCTCTACAAGACGCGCCGCATTTCCGACTATGTGGCGCGCACCCAGGCGCTCACCGAGCTGCAGGAGGCGCTCGGCCTGGACGAGGCGCCCCTGCGGATGGAGTGCTACGACGTCTCGCACCTCGGCGGAACCAACGTGGTCGCCTCGATGGTGGTCTTCGAGGACGGCCTCGCGAAGAAGTCCGACTATCGCAAGTTCGCCGTCGCCGGCACGGTCGATGACACCGAGTCGATGGCGCAGGTGCTGCGTCGCCGACTCGCGCATCTCGACGAGGACCCCGACCCCACCGGTGTCGCGGACGAGCCGGAGTTGGAGTTGGAGGGCGCGCCGAAGCCGCGCAAGCGTTTCGCCTACCGCCCGGGGCTCATCATCGTCGACGGCGGCCAGCCTCAGGTGCAGGCCGTGCAGGCGGTCTTCGATGAGCTCGGCATCACCGACATCCCGCTCGTCGGCATCGCGAAGCGTCTCGAGGAGCTCTGGCTTCCCGACGACGACTTCCCCGTCATCCTCCCGCGCGGCAGCGAAGCGCTCTTCCTGATCCAGCGCATCCGCGACGAGGCGCACCGGTTCGCGATCACCTTCCAACGGCAGAAGCGCCGCGCCGACATCAGCACCGTCCTCTCGGAGATCCCGGGGCTCGGCCCATCGCGGTCGAAGCAGCTTCTGCGGCACTTCGGATCGGTCGCGCGCCTCCGGGCCGCGAGCGTCGAGCAGATCGCGGAGGTGAAAGGCATCGGACCTCAGCTCGCGGAAGCCATCGCGGGTAGGCTGAGAGGAGACCGACGGGAAGACGATCAATGACTGATTCCAGCGACGAGCTCGAGCTGCTCATCGTGACGGGGATGTCGGGCGCAGGCCGCTCGACAGCCGCCAACGCGCTCGAAGATCTGGGCTGGTATGTGGTCGACAACCTTCCCCCGCAGATGCTGCGACCCCTCGCGGATCTCGGTGCCCACACGAGCTCCGCGATCCCGCGCATCGCCGCAGTCGTCGACGTGCGCGGCGGGCGCCTGTTCGCGGATGCCCAGGAGATCATCGCCGAGCTGCATGCCGCGGGTCGCGCGCGCGTGCTGTTCCTCGACGCGACCGACGCTGCGCTCGTACGCCGATTCGAGCAGGTGCGCCGTCCGCACCCCCTGCAGGGCGACGGCACGCTCATCGACGGCATCGCAGCCGAACGCGAGCACACACGCGGTCTGCGCGAACTCAGCGACCAGGTGATCGACACCTCGGACCTCAACGTGCACCAGCTGGCGATGCGCGTCGCCGAGATGTACTCCGAGGCGTCCACCCCGAGCCTCAAGCTCACCGTCGTGAGCTTCGGGTTCAAGTACGGCGCGCCCGCCGACGCCGACATGCTCGCCGACATGCGCTTCATCCCGAACCCCTATTGGATCCCCGAGCTGGCGCACCAGACGGGGATCGACGCACCGGTGCGCGACTACGTGCTCGCCCAGCCGGGCGTGCCGGAGTTCGTGGAGCACTACGTGGCAGCTCTCGCGGCTGTGGTCGAGGGGTATCGTCGCGAGAACAAACGCCACGCTACGATCGGAGTGGGATGCACCGGTGGAAAGCACCGGTCGGTCGCCATCACCGAAGAGGTTGCAGCACGCCTTCGCGAGCTCCCTGGAGTCTCTGTCACGGTGCGGCACCGCGACCTCGGACGAGAGTGACGACATGCGCCCTTCGACATCCGCCGAATCGAGACGAGGATTGAACGCGTGGCACTGACGGGAGACGTCAAGGAAGAGCTCGTTGCCGTGACGACCGGCAAGACGAGCGTCCGAGCGGCGGAGCTCGCGGCACTGCTGCGGTTCTCAGGCGGGCTGCATATCATCTCGGGGCGCATCGCCGTGGAGGCGGAGCTCGACTCGCAGAAAGTCGCGCAGCGCGTGCGCCGCGACCTCGCGGAGCTCTACGGGGTGCGCAGCGAAGGCAAGGTCATCAACGCAGCCGGCGCCCAGAAGGCTCCCATCTTCGTCGTGCGCGTGGTCGACGGGGGAGAGACCCTCGCACGCCAGACCGGCCTGCTCGATGCGCGCCGTCGCCCCGTCCGCGGCCTGCCGAACCGTCTCACGACCGGAAACCGCGAGGAGCTGGCTGCCATCTGGCGCGGGGCCTTCCTCGCGCGGGGCACGCTCACCGACCCGGGCCGCTCGGCCGCTCTCGAGGTAACCTGCCCCGGCAATGAGGCGGCGATGGCTCTCGTCGGGGCTGCCGGTCGGCTGAAGGTCGCGGCGAAGGCACGTGAGGTGCGCGGCGTGCACCGCGTCGTCATCCGCGAAGGCGAGGCGATCGCCGCGATGCTGCGTCTCATGGGCGCGGATGCCGCCGTCGCCGCCTGGGAGGAGCTGCGCCAGCGCCGCGAGGTGCGCGCCACAGCCAACCGACTCGTCAACTTCGACGACGCCAACCTGCGGCGTTCCGCGCAGGCCGCCGTCGCTGCCTGCGCGCGCGTCGAACGCGCCCTCGAGATCCTCGGCGACGAGGTTCCCGACCACCTGCAGTATGCAGGACAGCTCCGCCTCGCCCACCGCGATGCGAGCCTCGACGAGCTCGGCCACTTCGCCGACCCGCCGATGACCAAGGATGCCGTCGCCGGCCGCATCCGCCGCCTCCTCGCGATGGCCGACAAACGCGCCGTCGAGCTCGGTGTGCCCGGAACCGACGCCAACCTCCCCACCGAATTCGACGACTGACCACCAGGAAGAACGAAAGAAGGACAGCATGGCCGTTTACACACTGCCTGAGCTCGACTACGACTACGCCGCGCTCGAGCCGTACATCTCAGCGCGCATCATGGAGCTCCACCACTCGAAGCACCACGCGGCCTACGTCGCCGGGGCGAACACGGCTCTCGAGATGCTCGAGGCCGCGCGCGAGTCGGGCGACCTCACCACCATCCCCAAGCTCGAGAAGGACCTCGCCTTCCACCTCGGCGGCCACGTCAACCACTCGATCTTCTGGAAGAACCTCTCGCCCGAGGGCGGCGACAAGCCCACGGGCGAGCTCGCATCGGCGATCGACGACTTCTTCGGATCCTTCGACAAGTTCGTGGCGCACTTCAGTGCGGCGGCGAACAGCCTGCAGGGCTCCGGCTGGGCCGTTCTCGCCTGGGATCCCGTGGGTGCTCGCCTCATCATCACCCAGATGTACGACCAGCAGAACAACCAGCCGCTCGGCATCGTCCCGATCCTGCAGCTGGACATGTGGGAGCACGCGTACTACCTCGACTACAAGAACGTGCGCGCCGACTACGTCAAGGCGTTCTGGAACATCGCGAACTGGGAGAACGTCCAGCAGCGCTTCTCCGCCGCCTCTGAGAAGACCTCAGGCCTGCTGCTACTG
>JAEYUT010000026.1 GCA_023432305.1 Actinomycetes bacterium | reverse complement strand
AGCCGGGCCCGCATCACCTCGATGGCGGCGAGGTTGGCGTCGATGAGCAGGAAGCGCCGCTCCAGGTCGCGCGCGACCGCGCCGGTGGTGCCGGATCCGGCGAACATGTCGAGCACGGCGTCTCCCTTCTCGCTCGACGCGGCGATCATGCGCCGGATGATCCCCTCGGGCTTCTGGGTGGGGTAGCCGGTGCGCTCGGCGCCGCCCGTGGCGACGATCGTGTGCCACCACACATCGGTCGGCAGCTTGCCGCGCTCCACCTTCTCGGGGGTGACGAGCCCGGGGGCCATGTACGGCTCCCGATCCACCTCGGCGTTGTCGAAGTGGTAGCGCTCCGGGTGCTTCACGTACACGAGGATCGTGTCGTGTTTGGCGGGCCAGCGCTTGTTGGTCTTGCCGCCGAAGTCGTACGCCCAGATGAGCTCGTTGAGGAAGCACTCGCGCCCGAACAGCGCATCGAGGGCGACCTTGGCGTAGTGCGCTTCGCGGTAGTCGAGGTGGAGGTAGAGGGTGCCGCGCTCATCGAGGAGCCTCCATGCCTCCGCGAGCCGCGGTTCGAGGAAGGCCCAGTAGTCCTCGAAGCGGTCGTCGTAGCCGTAGAGGGTGCGTACGACGGTGCGGTAGCGGTTGCCCCCGAACCCGTGCTTGGCGCCCTCCGGGTCGCGGATGGTGTCGATCGCGCGATGCTTCTGGGTGCGCCCGGTGTTGAACGGCGGGTCGAGGTAGATGACGCGGAAGCTGCCATCCGGCAGGCTGCGGGTGACCTCGAGGTTGTCGCCCCACACGACCGTGTCGGGGCTGTGCGCATGCCACGCATCCGGGGTCCAGATCGTGTCGGCGGGCATGGGCTGAGATTAACAGCCCGCGCCCGCCGATCCGGTCAGGCTGCGGCCAGGGCCTCGTCGAGGCGCTCGTAGCCTTCGGCCATGCCTCTCTCCATGCCCGACTCGACCATCCCGTCCCGCGCTTCGAGTGAGGGGTAGGTGGCGTGCCCGACGAGCTTCGATCGCCCCTCGCCGAGATCGACGAAGCGGACCGTCTCGATGCTCACGATGTCGGGCGCCCCCAGGAATTCGAACGTCTGGATGGCGAAGTCGTTCTCGCGGACGGTGTGGAACGTGCCGCGGAACTCGTAGCGCTGGGCTCCGTCGATGTGCGTCATGTGCCAGCGCCCGCCGGTCGTGAAGTCCCACTCGCCGACTTCGACGTCGTAGCCGCGGGGCCCGAACCAGGCGGCCACCTTCTGCGGGTCGGCGTGGGCGGCGAACAGTGCGGCGACGGGCGCGTCGAACTCGCGCTCGAAGTCCACGAACGGCAGTCCGTCGGGGGCTGTCACGGTGAGCGAATTGCTCATGGTCTCTTCTCCTTGGTGGCACGGGGGGTGCCGTCGGGGGAGGCGAGAAGGGCGTCGAGGGTGCGGTAGCGCTGTTCGCTCTCGAGGCGGTAGCGGTCGATCCAGGCGGTGAGGGCTTCCAGTCGAGCCGGCACGAGGTGCACCGGTCGCCGCTGGGCGTCGCGGGTGCGCGCCACCAGCCCCGCCTGCTCGAGAACCTGGATGTGCCGCGACACCGCCTGGAGGGTGATGTCGAACGGCTCAGCCAGTTCGCTGACCGTCGCCGGTCCTCGGCTGAGGCGGGCGATGATGCTGCGTCGCACCGGGTCGCCGAGTGCTGCGAAGGCCCGGTCGAGCAGCTCGTCGTCGCGATTCTCGCTGTCCACTATTCAACAATATCATTGATCAAGTGATCAGTTGAGTACGGTACGCCGCAGGTCCACATCCGTCAACCCTCCCGGCGAGCCGGCCGTACGCTCGGATGGTGGATACCGAGTCGGATCGCGCCCCCGTCGGCGTGGGCCCCTGGCCGGGTGGGCGCGACGCGTGGCCCATCGACGAGCGCTACGACCCCGAGCTCCTTGAGCGCGGCGACACGCGCAACGTCATCGACCGCTACCGCTACTGGAGGCTCGAGGCGATCGTCGCCGACCTCGACGCCCGTCGGCACCCGTTCCATGTCGCGATCGAGAACTGGCAGCACGACCTCAACATCGGCTCCATCGTGCGCACCGCCAACGCCTTCCTCGCGGAGGCCGTGCACATCATCGGCAATCGCCGCTGGAACCGCCGCGGCGCGATGGTCACGGATCGCTACCAGCACGTCATGCACCACCCCACGATCGACGACTTCACCGCCTGGGCGCAGGAGGCGGGACTCGCGATCATCGCCGTCGACAACCTCGACGGCGCGGTTCCCGTCGACGCGTTCGCGATGCCCGAGCGCTGCGTGCTGCTGTTCGGACAGGAGGGGCCGGGGCTCACGGATGCGGCGCTCGCCGCAGCCGACGCGCACGTCGAGATCCGGCAGTACGGCTCCACCCGCAGCATCAATGCGGCCGCGGCGGCGGCCATCGTGATGCACGAATGGGTGCGTCAGCACGCTCGCGCGAGCTGACCTCCGGTCGTCCCGCACGGAACGTTCGATAGGCTGGGGTGCAATCCCCATTTCGAACAAGGGAGACAGGCATGCCCGCAGTCGTGCTCATCGGCGCCCAGTGGGGCGACGAAGGAAAGGGCAAGGCGACCGACCTCCTCGGTGACCGCGTCGACTACGTCGTCAAGTTCAACGGCGGCAACAACGCCGGCCACACCGTGGTCATCGGCGACCAGAAGTACGCGCTGCACCTGCTGCCGTCGGGCATTCTGAGCCCCGGCGTCACGCCCGTCATCGCGAACGGCGTCGTCGTCGACATCGAGGTGCTCTTCAGCGAGCTCGAGGCGCTCAGCGCCCGCGGCGTCGACGTCTCCAAGCTCCTCGTCTCGGCGAACGCGCACGTCGAGATCCGGCAGTACGGCTCCACCCGCAGCATCAA
>JAEYUT010000331.1 GCA_023432305.1 Actinomycetes bacterium | reverse complement strand
GAGTAGTTGACCTGGCCGGCCCCGCCGAACAGTCCGACGACGCTCGACACGAGGATGACGCGGCCGAAGCGGGCCTTCAGCATGCCTTTCGAGGCGCGCTTCACGACGCGGAACGCACCCGAGAGGTTCGTGTCGACGACGTCCGTGAAGTCCTCCTCCGACATGCGCAGCAGAAGGGTGTCGCGGGTGATGCCCGCGTTCGCGACGACGACCTCGACAGGGCCGAGCTTCTCCTCGACCTCGGTGAAGGCGGCGTCGATCGAGGCGGCATCGGTCACGTCGGCGCGCACGGTGAGCGCACCCTCCGGGCCCTGGCCTGAACGGGCGGTGACGGCGACACGGTGGCCCTGGGCGAGGAACTCGGCGGCGATCGCATAGCCGATGCCCCGGTTGCCTCCGGTGACGAGGACGGTACGAGTGGTCATGATTCAGGAGCCTACCGGCGACGCGACGTAGGCTGAGTTCATCGTCACTCAGCGCCCCATCTACACCGTCACGGAGCTGCCGGTCTCTCCCGAGGTCGAGCGGCACTCCCGCATGCTCAAGTACACGGTGATGATGAGCATCCGCGTCGTCTGCATCGCCCTGTGCGTCGTCGTGCCGGGATGGTGGGCGGTGATTCCCGCCATCGGCGCCATCGTGCTGCCCTATCTCGCCGTCGTCGTCGCGAACACCGCCATGACCGGCGCGAAGTCGAAGGTCGATCGGCCGAGCGCCATCGTGCGCGTCACGCGGGATGATCGCCGGTGATCGGTTTCGGCGAGGTCGGCACGCGCTGCTCGGCCGCGGGCTGCACCGCGGACGCCGGGTTCCGTGTGAACTGGCGCAACCCCCGCATCCACGGCCCCGAGCGGGTGAAGGTGTGGCTTGCGTGCAACGATCATCGTGAGCATCTGGCCGACTATCTCGCGACGCGCGGCTTCCCTGTGCAGGTGACGCCCGTCGATGTCGCGATCGACCGCGTACAGGAAGACCAATGAGCTTCACCGACACTCCCGAGCCCATCACCGGCTGGCGGCGATGGGGCGCATACGTGGCGCTCGTCGTCGTCTTCGCGATCGTGTGCGGACTTCTGTCGTGGTGGCAGTGGGCCCGCCAGGATGAGGCGATGGCGCGCATCGAGCTCGTCGAGCGCAACTACGACGCGCCCGTCGCGCCGCTGGAGGAGGTCCTGACCGAGCTCGATGAGTGGGACCCGCAGGCCGAGTGGCTCCCGGTGACGATGACGGGAACCTACCTCGAGCAGGACCAGCTGCTTGTGCGCAACCGCGTGCACTCCGGAAAGCCCGGGTTCCACCAGCTCGTGCCGCTGCAGCTCGCGGACGGGCGGGTTGTGATCATCGACCGCGGCTGGCTGCCGATCGGGAGCGCGCAGGATCTGCCGGATGTGATCCCGGCCGTCCCCGAGGGCGACGTGACGGTCGAGGCGCGGCTGCGTCCCTCGGAGCCCGAGCTGCCGGGACGCACCGCGGAGGCCGGGCAGATCCCGTCGATCGATGTGCCGACGGTGATCTCCGATCTGGGCGTCGAGGGATGGACCGGCGCCTACGGCGCGCTGAGGTCGGAGACGCCCGCCGTGTCGCCCATGCCCGCCCCGGCGGTCAAGCCGGACGCGGATCCGGGCCCTCATGCCTCGTACGCACTGCAGTGGATCGCCTTCGGCATCCTCGCCTTCATCGGGCTCGTCTGGGCGTGGCGGCGCGAGATCCGCATCGCCGCGCTCCCCCGCGAGGAGCAGGCGGCTGCACGCGCGCCGAAGCGGCGCCATGATGACGCCGACGCCGAGGACGCCATCCTCGACGCCCAGAGCCGCTGAGGCGATCCCGGCCGCTCGGGCGCTCCCACCCTCTCCTGATCAGGAGATCGAGATGAGGTCCGCGTAGTCGGGGTTCCAGTGGTCCTCGACGCCGTCCGGCAGGATGAGCACGCGCTCGGGGTTGAGAGCCTCCACGGCTCCCTCGTCGTGCGACACGAGCACCACGGCACCGGTGTAGCCCGCAAGCGCACCGAGGATCTCCTCGCGCGACGCAGGGTCGAGGTTGTTGGTGGGCTCGTCGAGGAGCAGCACGTTGGCGCCCGAGACGACGATCATCGCGAGCGCGAGACGGGTCTTCTCGCCGCCGGAGAGCACGCCCGCGGGCTTGTGGCCGTCGTCGCCGGTGAACAGGAACGATCCGAGCACCTTGCGCGCCTCGGTCTCGGTGAGGTTGGGAGACGCGGCGACCATGTTCTGCAGCACGGTGCGGTTGACGTCGATCGTCTCGTGCTCCTGTGCGTAGTAGCCGATGCGCAGGCCGTGGCCCGCTTCGACCGTGCCCGTGTCGGGCGTGTCGACGCCGGCGAGCATGCGCAGCAGGGTGGTCTTGCCGGCGCCGTTGAGTCCGAGGACGACCACCTTCGAGCCCCGGTCGATGGCGAGGTCGACGGCGGTGAAGATCTCGAGCGATCCGTAGCTTTTGGAGAGGTTCGTGGCCGAGATGGGCGTCTTGCCGCACGGCGCGGGCTCCGGGAAGCGGAGCTTGGCGACGCGGTCTGCGACGTGCTCATCCTCGAGACCGGCGAGCATCTTCTCGGCGCGCGCGACCATCTGGTGGGCCGCTGCGGCCTTCGACGCCTTGGCGCCGAAGCGCGCAGCCTGCAGCTGCAGGGCTGTGGCCTTCTTCTCGACGTTGGCGCGCTCCTTCTTCCGGCGCTCCTGGTCCGCTTCGCGCTGCTTGAGGTAGTTCTTCCACCCCATGTTGTAGATGTCGATGACCTGGCGGTTCGCGTCCAGATAGAAGACCTTGTTGACGACCTCCTCGACCAGGTCGACGTCGTGCGAGATCACGATCACCCCGCCCTGGTACTGCTTGAGGAACTCGCGCAGCCACACGACCGAGTCGGCATCGAGGTGGTTGGTGGGCTCGTCGAGGATCATCGTGTCGGCACCCGAGAACAGGATGCGCGCGAGCTCGATGCGGCGACGCTGGCCGCCCGAGAGGGTCTTCAGCTGCTGATCGAGGATGCGGTCCGGCAGGGCCAGGTTCGAGGCGATCGCCGCGGCCTCGGCCTCTGCGGCGTACCCGCCGAGCGCGAGGAAGCGGTCCTCGAGGCGGGCGTAGCGGGCCATCGCGGCATCGCTCACGGACGCGTCGCTGCTGGCCATCTCCTGGGTCGCCTGGCGCAGATCGGCGACGATCCTGCCGAGCCCCCGTGCGTTCAGGATGCGCGTGCGTGCGGTCTCCTCCGGGTCGCCCGAGCGCGGGTCCTGCGGAAGGTAGCCGATCTCGCCGGTGCGCTGGATCTTGCCGTCCGTGGGCATCGTCTCGCCCGCGAGGGTCTTCGTGAGCGTCGTCTTGCCCGCGCCGTTGCGTCCGACGAGGCCCACCTTGTCGCCCTTGTCCACACGGAAGCTGACGCCTTCCATGAGCAGTCGGGCACCGACGCGGATCTCGAGATCGGTGACGGCGAGCACAGCGGTAGTCCGTTCTTCAGGTGGGTGGATGGCCGAGGGGCCAGCCGCCCAGTCTATGCCAGGAGCGCCTGGGGATTCGCCCGCTCACGCGCGCATGGCCATCACTCGACACCACGCGCGGTGAGAGCGTCGGCGACCGCGTCGGCGTGACGCAGGGCGATCACGAGAATCGGAACCACGATCCGGAAGCCGAGACGCACTCCCCTGGCGCGCTGCGCATCGCGCACCTGCGCGGCGATCGACGCGACGACGGGGATCATGCTGATCGTGAGTGAGAGGGTGAGGCTCACGCGCCGCGGGTCCACGCCGATGCGCGCGAGCGGCCTGAGGCCGCGCTCGAGCGCGTCGAGCAGGTCTTCGCTTCGCGTGGTGAGAGTCAGCAGTGCGGCGAGCAGCACGATCGCCACGACGCGGAGCGTATTGATCACCGCGTCTGCGGGGGTCAGGAAGATGAGCTGCGTCACCGCGACGAGCAGCGCGACCCAGCGGGCGAGCCACAGCTGGCGCAGGTAGGTGCGGATCCCGAGGCCGGCGATCGCGAACAGCGCGGCGACGGCGACGAAGGCGATGGCCGCGCTCAGCAGCGTGTGCGGGTAGAGAGAGATCGCGAGCGCGAGGACGATGAGCGCGAGGAGCTTGAGCCACGCGGGCGCCCGATGGATCACGCTCCGGCCGGGCACGTAGAGGGCGATCATGCGAATTCGGCCCGATAGCGGGCGATGACCTCCGTCGGCTCCCCGATCTCCGCGAGCCGACCTTCGTGGAATCGCAGCGCCACATCGCAGCGCGCCGCGAGGTCGAGATCGTGAGTCACCACCATGACCTGGGTGGGCAGCCGATCGATGAGGAGGTCGCCCACCAGGCGGGCGTTGCCGAGATCCAGGAGCGTCGTCGGCTCATCGGCGACGACGAGCGACGGCTCGCGCACCAGCACGGAGGCGAGAGCGAGGAGCTGCTTCTGGCCGCCGGAGAGACTGTAGGCGGGGGCGCCCGAGAGGTCGCTGAGACCGTACTCGGCGAGGATGGCCTCGACGCGACCGTCGATCTCCGCACGCGAAAGACCCGACCCGCGCAGCGAGAAGCGCACATCCTCCTCGACGGTCGGCATGAGGATCTGCGCATCCGGGTTCGTGAACACGAAGCCCACGGCGCGGCGCACGGCGCGGGTCTCGCGGGCGACGTCGAGCCCGTGCACCTCGACGGTCCCGGCCGTCGGCGCGACGAGACCGTTGAGCAGCCGTGCGAACGTGGACTTCCCTGAGCCGTTCGCGCCGATCACGGCGATCCGACGCTCCTCGAGCGCCACGGAGACGTCGCTCAGGATGCGGTGGCCGTCGAGATCGACGGCCACGT
>JAEYUT010000241.1 GCA_023432305.1 Actinomycetes bacterium | reverse complement strand
CCCCTACACGCAGGCCCTCCTGTCGTCGGTGCCGCGCGTCGACGGCCACGCGGGTCGGCTCAACGCGATCCGCGGAGTTCCGCCGACGCTCGACCGGCTGCCCGCGGGCTGCGCCTTCGCGCCTCGTTGCGAAGCCGCGTTCGACCGCTGCCAGGTGGCGCGGCCCGACCTCGTGGAGGTCGGTGGCATCCGCAGCGCCGCCTGCCACCTCGTGCCCGCTGGGCCCACCCCCGTGCGCATCACGCGAAAGGAGGACGCGGCATGACCGCTTCCACGATGCCGACGCCGGCCGCCCCCTCGGCCCCGCGCAGCGCGACCCCCGTGCTCGAGGTGCGCGGGCTCACCAAGCACTTCCCGACGGACGGCGGTGCGCCGGTCAAGGCGGTCGACGGCATCGACCTCACCGTTCACGAGGGTGAGACGCTCTCGATCGTCGGCGAGTCCGGCTGCGGGAAATCCACGACGGCGCGCATGCTGCTCGGGCTCATGCAGCCGACATCCGGGTCGATCAGCTTCTTGGGCGAGCCGCTCCAGTTCGGCGACGGGCGGGCGGCGCGGGAGTCTCGGCGTCAGATGCACGCCGTGTTCCAGGATTCCTTCTCCTCCCTGGACCCGCGCATGACGATCGCCGCGTCGGTCGCGGAGCCGCTCCGCACCTGGGTCGGCGGGCGCGCGTCCGCGCACCGTGCGCGCGTGCTCGAGCTGCTGTCGCTCGTCGGGCTCCCGGAGTCCTTCGCCGACCGCTATCCGCACCAGCTCTCCGGCGGTCAGCGGCAGCGCGTGCGCATCGCGCGGGCGCTCGCGCTCGAGCCGAAGCTCATCGTGCTCGACGAGCCCGTCTCGGCGCTCGACCTCTCGGTCCAGGCGCAGGTCGTCAACCTCCTTCTGGATCTGCAGGAGCGACTGGGCCTCGCATACGTCTTCATCGCACACGACCTGGGGGTCGTCCGGCACATCAGCCACCGCGTCCTCACCATGTATCTCGGCCGCGTGGTCGAGACGGGCGAGACCGATCATGTATTCGATGCCCCGCAGCACCCGTACACGCGGGCGCTCATCTCGGCCTCGTTCGAGCCGGACCCCCGTGTCGAGCGGACGCGCACGCGCCTGCTTCTGCAGGGCGACCCGCCCTCGCCGCGCAACATGCCGGCAGGCTGCCGCTTCAACCCTCGCTGCGTGTTCGCGACCGATGAGTGCCGCACCATTCAGCCCGAGCTCGAGCAGGCCGATGCGACGCGTTCGGCCGTCGCCTGCCACCACCCCCAGACCGCGCAGTTCCTGCGCTGACACTGCAACGAAGGAGTACCCAATGTTCGATCTGCTGATCCGCGGCGCACGCGTCGTGCGGCCCGTCGAGGACGACGTCATCGACGCCGACATCGCGATCACCAACGGCCGCGTCGCGGAGGTCCGCGCCGGTATCGACCCCGCGTCCGCGAAGGAGGTCGTGGAGGCCGGCGGTCGTCTGGCCTTCCCGGGCGCCGTCGATGCGCACCAGCACTGGGGCATCTACAACGAGCTTTCCGAGGACACGACCAGCGAGTCCCGCGCCGCAGCCCAGGGCGGCGTGACGACCGCGCTCTCCTACATGCGCACGGGACAGTACTACCTCAACCGGGGCGGCTCCTACCTCGACTTCTTCCCGGAGGTCCTCCAGGCGACCGAGAAGCGCGCCCACGTCGACTATGCGTTCCACCTCGCTCCGATGATGAACCAGCACCTCGACGAGCTCGAGGAGACGGTCGACGCATTCGGGGTCACATCGTTCAAGATCTTCATGTTCTACGGTTCGCACGGGCTCCACGGGCGGTCGTCCGATCAGTCGTCGTTCCTCATGACGCCCGAGGGCGAGAAGTACGACATCGCGCACTTCGAGTTCGTGATGCGCGCGATCCAGCGGGTGCGCGAGCAGCGCCCCGAGCTTGCGGACGCGCTCTCGCTGTCGCTGCACTGCGAGACTGCCGAGATCATGGCGGCGTACACGCGCCTGGTCGAGGGGGGCGATCTCACAGGGCTCGCGGCCTATTCGGCGTCGCGTCCGCCGCACTCCGAGGGGCTCGCGATCACCATCGCGAGCTACCTCGCGCACGAGACCGAGCTGCCGAACATCAACCTGCTGCACCTCACGAGCGCGAAGGCGTTCGACGCCGCGATGCGCATGCAGCAGACGTTCCCGCACATCCGCTTCCGCCGCGAGGTGACTCTCGCCCACCTGCTCGCCGACATCGATTCGGCACCGTTGGGCGCGAAGGTTAACCCGCCCATCCGGCCGCGCGAGGATGTCGAGGCGCTGTGGGAGCACATGCTCGCGGGGAACGTCGACTGGGTGGTCTCGGATCACGCCTGCTGCCGCGATGAGGTGAAATTCGGCGCCGACCGCGATGACGTATGGCTCGCCAAGTCGGGCTTCGGCGGCGCCGAGTACCTGCTCTCCGGGCTCGTGTCGGAGGGTTCGAAGCGCGGCCTGCCCCTGCCGGCCATCGCCCGGATGACGTCGTGGAATCCGGCGCAGCGCTACGGCATCTCGGCGCGCAAGGGCCGGATCGCCGAGGGCTACGACGCCGACATCGCGCTCGTCGACCCGACGCGGACGTGGATGGTGACCGCCGACCACTCGGAGTCCACGCAGGAGTACTCCGTGCTCGAGGGCGTCGAGCTGTCGGCCGACGTCACCGACGTGTTCCTGCGCGGAGCGCGGATCGTGCAGGACGGCTCCGTCGTGGGCGAGCCCCGCGGCGAGTACCTGCGCCGGCCTCTCTCGTGAGGCGCTCCCGAGTTGCGCGACACCTTCGTCGCGCAACCCGGGAACGGCGTTCCTGAACCGCTACGGTGAGTGAGGCGCGCACATCCGTGCACGCCGGTCGACAGAGGAGACACGATGACGGAGCCGACCGAATCGGTCAGTGCGAGCCTCGACCGGGCGTTGCGCATCATCTTCGCCACCGCGACTGCCGAGCAGGAGGATGTGGGGATCTCGGAGCTCGCGCGCGAGACCGGGCTGTCGAAGGCCGTCGTCCACAGGATCGCGCGGACGCTCGTCGCGAGGGAGTTCTTCGCCTACGACGACCGCACGCAGCGCTACCGGCTGGGACCCGCGGCCCTCATCGTGGG
>JAEYUT010000230.1 GCA_023432305.1 Actinomycetes bacterium | reverse complement strand
CAGCGGCACCGCGATCAACCCGACGCTCCTCATCTCGCCTCCGCCTGTGGGCGACGCCGACCCGGAGGAGGAGTCCGAGGGCTGCCTGTCGCTGCCGGGCGAGCGCTTCCCCCTGCGGCGCGCCGAGACAGCACTCCTGCGGGCGACCGATCTCGACGGGAACCCGTACGAGATCGAGGCGACCGGCTGGCTCGCGCGCATCTTCCAGCACGAGTTCGACCACCTCGACGGCGTGCTCTACGCCGATCGCCTGCCGCTGCCGCACTCGCGGGCTGTGGCGAAGGCTGTCCGCCGGAACCGATGGGGCGTGCCCGGGCTGTCGTGGATGCCGGGCGTCGACCATCTCGAGGACTGAGGCGCAGGCTGCCGCGCTCGCCTCAGCTCATCCAGCCGAGCATGCGGATCACGGCGGCAAGCACGGCGGCTCCGACGACCACGATGATGAACGGCGCCTTGAGCCACAGCAGGATGCCGGCGAAGACCACAGCGGGCACGCGAGCGTCGACCTCGATCCCCGCAGAGCGTTCGAGCGTCTGGGTGGCCGTGAGCGCCGCGAGCAGCGCCACCGTCAGCAGGTTCGACACCCGCGCGGGCGTGGGACGCTCCAGGACGCTCGCAGGGATCGCGTAGCCGACGAGCTTGATCGCGTAGATCGTGATCGCCGAGAGCAGCACGATGTGCCAGATCGTCATCGGGTCGTCCTCCCCGTCAAATCGGTCACACCCACCACGACAGCAACCACAGCGGCAGCGAGAACCGGCAGTCCCGCGGGCAGCACCGGCACCAGGAGCGTGGCGACGACCCCCGCCGCCACCGCCACCGCCACCGGCTGCAGTGCGGTCAGCCGCGGCCACAGGAGCCCCAGGAACGCGGCCGCGGCTGCCGCGTCGAGCCCATACATCCGCACGTCGCCCATCAGGTCGCCGAGGAGAGCCCCGATGAGCGTCGCGGCATTCCACCCCGTGTAGATCACGAGGCCCGTGGCCCAGAACCCGATGCGCTGACCGCGCAGAGTCGGCTGGGCCGTCGACACGGCTGTCGTCTCATCGATGGTCCAGTGCGCGGCCGCCAGCCGCTTCCACCACGGTCCGCCCACGATGGGCGACATGCGCATCGCATAGATGCCGTTGCGCACCCCCAGAAGCGTCGCGCTTGCGATCGCGGCGGGACCTGCGGCGACCCCGCCGCTCGCGAGCACGCCGATGAGCGCGAACTGCGAGCCGCCGGTGAACATCAGCAGGCTCAGCGCGCACGCCTGCCACACGTCCAACCCCGCAGCGACCGCGAGCGCCCCGAACGAGACGCCGTAGGCCGACACGGCGAGGCCGACGCTCAGAGCGGCACGCCACGCGGGCCCGGCGATGCCCTGCTCGGCCGGGAGGTCAGGAGTCGACACGAGCTTCGGCGGCCTCGCGCACGACGGTGAACAGCAGCTCGGGGTCGACGTCCTTGTACACGATCGCGTACGCGCCCGCGACGGCCGCGGACGGAACGTGATCGTCGAGGTCGACGGCGGTCAGAAGCACGATCCGAGGAGGTCCGCCCTCCTCGCGCACGCCCGCGTCGCCCAGGATCCGCTCCGTCGCGACGAAGCCGTTCACACGCGGCATCTGCACATCCATCAGCACGACGTCGACGGGGGTGCGCCGCAGGATGCCGAGCGCCTGCGCGCCATCGCCGGCCTGTGCGACCACCTCGATGTCGGGCTGCGACCCGAGCAGCGTCCGGTAGCCGTCGCGCTGGCTCGAGGAGTCATCGACGAGCAGCACCCGGATGGGCCCGCCCGTCACCGATGCTCCAGCGGCACCCCGTGCACGCCGTTGTGATGGCGGATGGAGGGGAAGACGACCGACACGGTGAAGCCGACCCCGGGCACCGTGTGCGCCTCGAAGACGCCGCCGTACAGCTCAGCGCGCTCCCGCATCTCGGTGATGCCGCGCCCGTGCGGTGTCGTGGTGAGCGCCGCGAGGTCGTCCTCGATGTCGTACTGGCGCGTCGCCTCCGCATAGGGGTCGAGACCGTTGCGGATCGCCTCCGCACGGATGCCGTCATCCTCCACGCGCACCTGGAGGCCGTCGTCGGTCCACGTGAAGATGACCTTCGCATGTGTTCCCTCGCCGCCGTGCTGGAGTGCGTTGCTGAGGGACTCCTGCAGGATGCGGAAGATCGCGAGCTCGGCACCGTGCTTCAGGGGAATGCGGTCGCCGTTCTCCTCGAAGCTCACCTCGAGCCCGGCGTCGCGCATGACCTTGAACAGCTCGCGAGCCGAGGAGAGCCCGGGCTGCGGCCCCGCCTCCGCCTCGCCGTCGCGGACGACCGTCATCACGCGGCGCAGGTCGGCGAGGGTCGCGCGTCCCGCCTCGGCGATCGCCGTCGCACTGCGCGCAGCGACAGCCGGATCCTGGCTCGCGGCGTACCGGGCGCCGTCCGCCTGGGAGATGATCACCGACACCGAGTGCACGGCGATCTCGTGCAGCTCGCGGATCATCCGCAGCCGACTGCCCTGCTCGGCGAGCAGCAGCTCGAGCTCGATGCGATCGCGTTCGGCGTGAGCTCGCTCGCGCCCCGCAAGTCGTGCCCCGCGGCGCGCGCGCAGCCAGAGGACGAGAAGCACGAGCACCGCCACCAGCAGCACCGCCGATACCGCGGCGAGCGCGATGAGAACCGTCGTCGTGTTCTCCACCAGCCAGGCGTCCACGTGTCTCCTCGCTGCGGCGCTCTCCCGCGCCGCGACAGGTCAAAACTACAGGCACGCCCGGCTGGTGCGGGGAATGGGCTCAGCGGTGGGGCTGCTGGGCGCGCAGCACCTCCAGTCGCGCTCGATACTCCGTCTCGTCGATCTCGCCTCGGGCGAACCGCTCCGCGAGCACCGATTCGGCGCTGCGGCTCGCGTCGGGGTATCCCCACGGCCCCATGCCGGGACCGACGGGCGGCCACCCGCGGCGGCGGCGGATGAGCGCGAGCGCCACGATCGTGGCGAGCAGCAGCGCCCAGAAGATCAGCGGCACGAACCAGAACCCCGCCCCCCATCCGGGCGCGTGGGCGATGACGGCGGGTGCCGCGGCCAGTGTCGACAGCATGATGTCCTCCTTCTCCGGCGGCCTCGTGGCGGCCGCCAGGAGAAGACTCCGACGCGGACGATCCACGCGGATCCGCCCCGAGGAGCCGAACCGCTACTCCCCCGGGATGCTGCCCGGCCGCACGAGTCCCGCGTCGTACGCGGTGATCACGAGCTGCACACGATCGCGCGCGGAGAGCTTGCCCATGATGCGCGAGACATGCGTCTTCGCGGTGAGCGGGCTGAGGAAGAGTCTCGCGCCGATCTCCTCATTGGTGAGCCCCTGGCCGACGAGCGCGAGCACATCGCGCTCCCGCTCCGTGAGCTCCGCGATGAGGCTCGCGTCGGGCGGCGCCGCAAGACCGTCTGCCACCTGCGAGAGCAGGCGCCGCGTGGCCCCCGGGCTCAGCAGCGCGTCCCCCTCCGCGACGACGCGCACCGCCCGGATGAACTCGACCGGCTCCGCATCCTTCACCAGGAACCCGCTCGCGCCGGCGCGGATCGCCTGCGCCACATACTCGTCGAGCTCGAACGTCGTGACGATCACGACGCGCACGCTCTCGAGGGCTGCATCGCCGACGATCTGCTCCGTGGCCCACAGCCCGTCGCCGCCCGGCATGCGGATGTCCATGAGCATCACATCCGGCTTCTCGCGTCGGGCGAGCGCGACCGCGTCGCGGCCGGTGGAGGCATCGCCCACCACGAGGATGTCGGGCTCAGCCTCCAGCAGACTGCGGAAACCCGCCCGGATGAGGTGCTGGTCGTCGGCGATGGCGACGCGGATCATGCG
>JAEYUT010000217.1 GCA_023432305.1 Actinomycetes bacterium | reverse complement strand
CGCTCGACCCTCACGAGCGACAAGACGATCGAGCTCGACGGTGCGACCTACCCGGTCATCGACGTCGAGATCTCGTCGGCCTCGCACCCCTTCTACACCGGCAAGCAGCGCATCATGGACAGCGCCGGCCGCGTCGAGAAGTTCAACAACCGCTACAAGAGCTTCGGCAGCAAGTAAGCCGCCACCGAGGAGGGCCCCATACGCACGGATGGGGCCCTCCTCGCATGTGCGGGCACCTGCGGCGCACAGCTCCGCGGAATGATGCGGCTCCGCGACAGGCCGCGCCTCAGCGCACCCCCAGCTGCGTGCGGCGGCGCTGCCACTCAGTGAGCAGATGCTCGGTCGTGAGCGGTGCCACCTCGAGCCCTGCGAGATCCGCCTTGGGATCGTCGATCCAGATGAGCTCCTCGATCTCGCTGCCGGCTGCGACGGGCGCGTCAACCGTCATCGCGAACACGGCCGCCATCACGACCGTGTGCTCCTCGTTGGCGGCGTCGGCGCTGTAGAGGCCGAGGTAGGCGGCATCGGTCTCGTCGAGGTCGATGCCGATCTCCTCGCGAAGCTCGCGCGAGATCGCCTCCATGGCGCTCTCGCCGTCCTCGATCTTGCCGCCCGGCTGCATGAACTTGGATGTGCCGCGCTTGCGCACGAGAAGCGTGCGGCCAGCCGGATCCATGACGATCGCGGCGGCGACGCGCAGCACGTCGGGGCGGGATCCTGTGCGCTCGGAGACGTGCGCCGTGGAACGGCGGCGACGAATCGGCTCCTCGCTCTCCTCCGCCTCGGGGGAGGCCGCAGGTGTCTCCTGCTGCGGAGCGAAACGGCTCGGCGAGGGTGCGGACGCTCCGGACGGCGCGCTGAGCGCCAGGGCCGGCTCCAGCTCGGCGACCGCGGGCGGCGGCGCCATGAGCGCCTGATCCGCGGAAGGAGGCGGCGCGAGCTGCAGGCCGAGCGGACGAGAGAAGTCGAGCACCGGCACGCGCCCCCGGCGCGGTTCGAGCGGCGGGATCGGCTGGGTGTCGCGGTAGGCGTTGGGGTGCACGGGCAGCTTCACCGGCCAGGCGGTGGACGCGGTGAACTCCGCGTCGCCCTTCGTGCGCCGGATGTACTCCTGGAATCGCGCCGCCTGCTCCGCGTACCAGATCGCCTGGCGACCGTGGAGGTCGCCGACCGGGATGTCCAGCTCGCCGGGGAATGCGCGCACGAGCGCCTGCGCCACACGGCCTGCCGCGATGGCATCCGCCCCCGCGTCATGAGCGTCGTCGAGAGCGACGCCGTAGTGGGCGGCCGCGACCTCGAGCGTGCGCTTCCCCTTGCGGTAGCGATCGACCGCCTTGTCGAGAACGAGCGGGTCGATGATCGGCGTCGGATCCTCGAGCGGGGCGAGCTCGTTGCGCCGGCATTCGCGGTCCAGAAGCGACAGATCGTACGGCGCGTTGTAGACGACGACGGGGATGCCGAGCGCTCCGAGTGTGCGCAGGGTCTGCGTGATCTCGGCGACCACGACGCCGCTCGCGCGCCCCTCGCGACGCGCGCGCTCGGTGGTCACCCCGTGGATCGCCGAGGCGCCCTCAGGGATCTCCACCCCGGGGTCCGCGAGCCAGTCCCATCGGTCGAGCACCTCGCCACGCGCATCGAGCACAGCGATGCAGGCGGTGACGATGCGCGCGGTCTCGACATCGACGCCCGTGGTCACCAGGTCGAACACCCCGATGCGGTCGGCCCAACTCGTCATGCTGGAAGCCTAGAGCCGGCAGACGACGCCGTTCAGAAGGCGCGCGGAATCGGGGTGTGCGGCTCGCCCAGGTGCAGCCAGTAGAAGCTCTGCGACGCGAGGGTGAGCGTGAGGACCCCGTCGTCGGACACATCGGGGAAGCGACCGCCGCCGAACAGGTCGACCGTGGGCTGGCCCTCGTGCCCGGTGAGCTCGATGCGCACCGACACCGGGTTGTGCGCGAACGAGAACACGCACAGGATCTGCTCCGAGATGTCGCCGAACTGGGTGCCCGAGCCGGCGTACTCGCGGACGAACGCGAGCACCGACTCGTGGTCGGTGCGGAGGACCCGGATGCCGCCCAGGCCGAACGTGGGGTGCGCCTTGCGCACGTGGATGACGTTGCGGATCCAGTGCAGCAGTGAGCGCGACTGGGCCAGCTGCGATTCGACGTTGACGAGCGTGTAGTTGTAGACGAGCGACTGCACGACGGGAAGGTAGAGCTTTCCCGGGTCGGCGGTGGAGAATCCGGCGTTGCGATCCGGGGTCCACTGCATGGGTGTGCGGGACGCATCGCGGTCGGGGAGCCAGATGTTGTCTCCCATGGCGATCTCGTCGCCGTAGTAGAGGAAGGGGGAGCCGGGAAGCGAGAACAGCAGCGCGTGCGCGAGCTCGAGCTCGGCACGCGAGTTGTCGAGCAGCGGCGCGAGGCGTCGGCGGATGCCGACGTTGACGCGCATCCGCGGATCGTAGGCGTACCAGCCGTACATCGCCTGCCGGTATTCCTCCGAGACCATCTCGAGCGTCAGCTCATCGTGGTTGCGCAGGAACACACCCCATCCGGCACCCGGCGGGATGTCGGTCGTCTCCGAGAGCACGCGCGTGAGCTCCTGCGCCGACTGCGACCGGAGCGAGTAGAAGATGCGGGGCATCACGGGGAAGTCGAACGCCATGTGGCACTGCGGCTCCTCTTCGGTGCCCATGAAGTTGACCACCTCGGCAGGCCACTGGTTCGCTTCCGCGATCATGACCCGGCCCGGGTACTCCTCATCCATCATGCGGCGCACCGCCTTGATGAACTCGTGCGTCTCGGGCTCGCCTTCGCCGTTGCCCTCCTCCGATTCGTAGAGGTAGGGGATCGCGTCGAGGCGGAATCCGTCGACACCCATGTCCATCCAGAACCTGATGATGTCGAAGACCGCCTCGTGAACAGCGGGGTTCCGGTAGTTGAGGTCGGGCTGGTGCGAGAAGAAGCGGTGGAAGTAGAACTGCCGCCGCTCGGAGTCGAACGCCCAGTTGGAGTCCTCGTAGTCGGTGAAGATGATGCGGACGTTGGGGAAGCCCTCGTCGGTGTCGCGCCACACATAGAAGTCGCCGTAGGGTCCCTCGGGG
>JAEYUT010000226.1 GCA_023432305.1 Actinomycetes bacterium | reverse complement strand
TAACCCGTCCCCCGCAGGATCCGACCTGTGGCTCGCCGAGTTCGCCAGCCCCGACAGCGAGCTCACCCGGCGCATCAACGTGCCCTCGGATGTCTCGGTGCTGATCGCGAGCGACGGCACCGCGCCCGCGCCCTCGGACGTCTCCGTGACGTGGCCTCTCGACAACTCGACCCCGTGGTCGGGTCCGCTCATCGTGACCGGGATCGGACTGCTGTTCCTCGGCCTCATCGTTCTGCTGTGGGCGCTCATCCATGCGCGACGCAAGCACGGGCCGCGCCGCAAGACCACCAAGATGCCCAAGCCCCCGAAGCCCGCGCAGCTCAAGCCCGCGCCGCGCCGCGACGCGATCACGGCTTCGCTGAAGGGCCGCCGCCGCACATTCACCGCGATCCCGGTGCTGCTGGTGGGCGCCCTCGCGCTCGGCGGATGCACCGCCGACGGCACGATCGAGCCCGTTCAGTCGCCCGACCCCTCGGCGAGCCCCGACGTCCCCGAGTTCGAGCCGCCCGTCGCGACCGCGTCGCAGGTCGAGCGCATCATCTCGCGCGTCGTCGAGTCCGTGACCGCCGCCGATGCCGCCAAGGACGAATCGCTCGCCGGCACCCGCCTCGCGGGTCCGGCTCTCGAAGCGCGGGTCGCGAACTACAAGGCGACCGCGGCAGACCCCGCGATCCCTGCGCTCGCCGCGTTCCCCTCCGGAGAGGTGGAGCTCATCGTGCCGCAGCAGCTGCACGTGTGGCCGCGCATCATCTTCACCTCGATCGCCGGCGCCGAGAACGATGACTACGGCGTCATGCTCGTGCAGGAGAGCCCCCGGGACCAGTACAAGGTGCACTACCTCGTGCGTCTCATCCAGTCGATCCCCGAGATGGCGCCCGCTGACCTCGGAGCTGCATCGCTCGCGCCGGACAACAAGCTGCTCGCCTTCACCCCGGGTCAGCTCGCCACCGAGTACGGCGATCTGCTCATCAACGGAGACGCATCCGCGTACGCAGCCAACTTCGACCCCGAGAACGACCTCGTCCGCGAGACCATCGGCGCCGCCTCGAAGGAGACGCGTCGCGCGGAGCTCGGCACCGTGACCTTCGAGTTCAGCAGCCAGCCAGGCACCGCTGCGCCGTATGCGATGACGACCCTCGACACGGGAGCGATCGTCGTCGTCGACATCCGCGAGAGCGAGACGGTCAAGCCTGCCGAGACGGGAGCCGCGATCAACCCGAAGGGCACCGTCAAGGCGCTCTCCGGCAAGAGCACGACGACCAAGGGGTTCACGAGCGTGTACGCCACGCAGGTGCTCTTCTACGTGCCGCCGCTCACCGCGGAGGGTGAGAAGGTGCGAGTTCTCGGCTTCGCGCAGAACATCGTGTCGGCGAGCGAAGTACCGTAGACGTCGTGAGCGAACTGCCCCCGTCGAGCCTTCGAGGCGCTGTCGATCTGTCCGGACTCGTCCGTCGCGCGAACGCGCCCGCTCCGAGCGGGCAGCCGAGCGCGCCCCGCGCGGGCGCGTCGAACCTCGTCTTCGAGACGAATGACGCCGAATTCCCGAGCGTCCTCGAACTGTCGAACCGCGTGCCGGTCGTCGTCGAGATCATCGCGCCGGGGCTCGAGAGCGCACTCGGCCCGATCGTCGAATCCTTCGGCGGACGTCTGGTGCTCGCCGTCGTCGACGGCTCCGCCAACCCGGGCCTCGCGCAGGCGTTCCAGGTGCGCGAGGTGCCCGCCGTCGCCGCCGTGATCGCAGGGCGGCCCGTGAACCTGTTCCTCGGCATCCCCGCCGAGGAGGAGGTGCGTCAGATCTTCGAGGAGCTGCTCGCGCTCGCCGCCCAGCACGGCGTCACCGGCAGCGTGCCCGCCGGCGAGGGCGACTCCGCCGATGCCGCCGAGCCGGAGGAGGAACCGCTTCCGCCGCTGCATCAGGCCGCCTACGACGCCATCAACGCCGGCGACTACGCCGCCGCCATGGACGCGTACCGCAAGGCGATCACCGAGAACCCCCGCGATGCTCTCGCCGTCGCAGGACTCGCCCAGGTGTCTCTGCTGCACCGCCTCACTGGCAAGACGGCAGCCCAGATCCGCGACGCCGCAGCCGCGAATCCGACGGATGTGGACGCCCAGCTCGACGTCGCCGACCTCGACATGAGCGGCGGACACCTCGAGGACGCGTTCGCGCGCCTGCTCGACCTCTACCCCTCCGCGGACGCGGATGGATGCAACCGCATCCGCGAGCGAATGGTGGAGTTCTTCGAGATCGGCGGTCCGGAGGACCCCTGCGTCGCCGCTGCGCGCCGCGCCCTCACGCTCCTGATGTACTGAGCGTCCTCACGCCCGGCGCAGCCAGATCGCCCCGAGCGGCGGCAGGGTGAGCTCCGTCGACGCCGGCTGGCCATGCCAGGGCTCCTCGGTCGCGGTGACGCGGCCGAGGTTGCCGACACCGGATCCGCCGAACTCCTCGGCATCCGAGTTCAGCACCTCCACCCAGTCGCCCGCCGACGGCAGCCCCACGCGGTAGGGCCCCACCGGGTTGCCGCCGAAGTTCACCAGGCACACGATGGCCTCGCCATCGCACGCACGGCGCAGGATGGCGACGACGTTCGCACCCGGGTCGCTCTCGAGCAGCTCGAACGCCGACGGATCCGCGTCGCGCTCCCACAGTGCCGGTGTCTCGCGGTACACCCGATTCAGCTGCGTCACGAGCCGGCTGACACCCTGATGGGCGGGCTTCTCGCTCACCGCCCAGTCGAGTCCGCGGGCCTCCGACCACTCGGAGGGCTGCGCGAACTCCGACCCCATGAACAGCAGCTGCTTGCCCGGGTGCGCCCACATGAACGACAGGTAGGCGCGCACGTTCGCGAGCTTCTGCCAGTGGTCGCCCGGCATCTTGCCCAGAAGCGAGCCCTTGCCGTGCACGACCTCGTCGTGACTGATCGGCAGCAGAAAGGCCTCGCTGAACGCGTAGACGAACGAGAAGGTGATCTCGCCGTGGTGGTCGCCCCGCCACATCGGGTCCACGCGGATGTACTGCAGGCTGTCGTGCATCCACCCCATGTTCCATTTGAAGCCGAATCCGAGGCCTCCCCGATCGGTGGGGGCGGTCACTCCGGGGAACGAGGTCGACTCCTCGGCGATCATCACGATGCCGGGGTGGCGCTTGTACGCGGTCGCGTTCGCCTCCTGGAGGAACGAGATGGCCTCCAGGTTCTCCCGTCCGCCGAACACGTTCGGCACCCATTCGCCGTCCGCGCGCGAGTAGTCGCGGTAGAGCATGCTCGCGACGGCATCCACACGGAGTCCGTCGATGTGGAACTCCTCGAGCCAGTAGAGCGCGTTCGCGACGAGGAAGTTGCGCACCTGCGGGCTGGCGTAGTCGAACACGAGCGTGCCCCAGTCCGGATGCTCGCCCACGCGCGGGTCGGCGTACTCGTAGAGAGGTTCGCCGTCGAAGCGCGCGAGCGCCCACTCGTCCTTCGGGAAGTGGGCGGGAACCCAGTCCATGATGACGCCGATCCCCGCCTGGTGGAGCCGGTCGATGAGGTACCGGAGGTCATCGGGGTGCCCGAAGCGGCTCGTCGGGGCGTAGTAGCCCGTGACCTGGTATCCCCACGAGCCCCCGTAGGGGTGCTCGGCGAGCGGCAGGAACTCGACATGGGTGAAGCCGAGCGCGGTGATGTAGTCGATGAGCTCATCGGCGGCCTCTCGGTAGGACAGGCCCGGCTTCCAGGAGCCGAGGTGCAGCTCGTAGACGCTCATCGCCTGCTGGTGCGGGTCGCGATCGCTGCGCGCGGCCATCCAGTTCGCGTCGTTCCACACGTAGGTCGTCTCGCCGATGACGGACCCGGTCTGAGGCGGCGTCTCGGTGAAGCGCGCCATCGGATCCGCGCGGATCACCCAGTCGCCGCCGGCGGTGAGGATCTCGAACTTGTAGATGCTGCCCGCTCCCAGGTCGGGGACGAACAGCTCCCACACGCCCGTGTCGGTGAGGCGGCGCATCGCGTGACCCGTGCCGTTCCAGCCGTTGAAGTCGCCCACGACGCGCACGGCGCGGGCGTGCGGCGCCCACACGACGAATCCCGTTCCGGGGGCGCTCTCGTGAGTCTTCACGTGCGAGCCGAAGACCTTCCAGAGCTGCTCGTGGCGTCCTTCGCCCCACAGGAACAGGTCGACCTCGCCGATGGACGGACCGAAGCGGTACGGGTCGCCTGTCCGCCACGCCGGTGCGTCCGCGTAGCGCGCGACGAGGTCGTACGCCTGGGCGTCAGGTGCCGTGCCCTGCCAGAGCCCGTGCGCCACATGCTCGAGCGGCACCTCGGTGCCATCCGGCCGCACGGCCACCACCGATTCCGCGAGCGGACGCACCGCGCGGATCACCCACGCGTCGCCGATCCGGTGCTGCCCGAGCCACTCATGCGGGTTCGGGTGGCGTCCCTCGACGAGGCTCAGCACGAGCTCCGCGTCGAGTGGGGGCAGGGCGGGGCTCGGGCTCATCGTCAGCGTCCCTTCGGATGTTCGACAGAGAGGATGTGCACCGGCTCGACGAAGGCGTCGAGGCGCACGTAGTCGTGCTCGCCCCACGTCCACGTGGATCCCGTGACGTGGTCGCGCACCGTGAAGGTGGAGCCGGGCTCGAGACCGAGAGCCTCGAGATCCAGATGCACCGTCGTCTCGCGCACCGAGTGCGGATCGAGGTTCGCGACGACGATGACGGTGTCGGAGCGGCCCGTCCCCGTGAAGGCCGCGTCAAGGTGCCGCGAGTACACGAGGATCGCGTCGTCGTCGCTCCAGTGGATGCGCAGACCCCGCAGCTGGGCGAGCGCGGGGTGACCTGCGCGCACGCGGTTGAGCATGGTGAGGTACGGGGCGAGACTGCTGCCTGATGCCTCCGCGGCGGCCCAGTCGCGCTGCTTGTACTCGTACTTCTCGTTGTCGATGTTCTCTTCCGAGCCGGGGCGCGCGACGTCCTCGAAGAGCTCGTAGCCGGCGTAGACGCCCCAGCTGGGCGAGCCTGTCGCGGCGACCGCCGCGCGTACCTTGTACGCCGCGTGGCCGCCGAACTGCAGGTACTCAGTGAGGATGTCGGGGGTGTTGACGAACAGGTTCGGGCGGAAGTAGTCGGCGCTCTCGCCCGCGATCCCTGCGAGGAACTCCTCGAGCTCCGCCTTGGTGTTGCGCCAGGTGAAGTACGAGTACGACTGGTGGAATCCGATCCCGGCGAGGGAGAACATCATCGCGGGGCGGGTGAACGCCTCTGCGAGGAACACGACGTCCGGGTGCCGTTCGTCGATGACGGCGAGCAGCCACTCCCAGAAGTCGAGCGGCTTCGTGTGGGGATTGTCGACGCGGAAGATGCGCACACCGCGGCTGATCCAGAGTTCGACGATGCGCAGGATCTCGGCGCGCAGCCCCTCCGGGTCGTTGTCGAAGTTGATCGGGTAGATGTCCTGGTACTTCTTGGGCGGGTTCTCGGCGTAGGCGATCGTGCCGTCGGGCCGGTGGGTGAACCACTCGGGGTGCTCGGCGACCCAGGGGTGGTCGGGGGAGCACTGCAGGGCGAGGTCGAGAGCGATCTCGATGCCGTGCGTGGCTGCCTGCTCGACGAAGTGGGCGAAGTCCTCCTCGGTGCCGAGATCGGGGTGGATGGCGTCGTGCCCACCGGCGGGGGAGCCGATCGCCCAGGGGCTGCCGGGGTCGCCGGGGCCGGCGACGGTCGAGTTGTTGGGGCCTTTGCGGAACGTCGTGCCGATGGGGTGGATGGGCGGCAGATAGAGCACGTCGAAGCCCATGGCTGCGACCGCGGGAAGGCGCAGAGCGGCGGTGCGGAAGGTGCCTGAGGTCCAGGCGCCGTCAGGGTGGCGCACGGCGCCCTCGGAGCGGGGGAAGAACTCGTACCAGCTCCCCACTGCGGCGCGGCGCCGGTGCACGATGAGCTCGAGCGTCTCGGATTCGGTCACGAGCGAGCGCAGCGGGTGGCGCGCGATCTGGGCGGTGAGGCGGCGGTCGAGCGCCACCTTGAGTCGGTCGGCGGCCGGGCGGGTGGGGTCGAGGAAGGCGGTGCGCGCGTCGGAGGCGATCTTGCCGGGCACGCGCTCGAGGAGCTGCCCTCCCGTGGCGAAGATGACGTCGGGGTCGTCGCCGGCCGTGACCTTGATCCGGGCGGCGTGCAGCCAGGTGGCCCAGTCGTCGGCCCAGGCACGCACACGCCAGCGATATCGCCCGACCGTGGCCATCCGGTGGTCGGCGCGCCAGCGGTCGGTGCCTGCACCGAGCAGCCGCATGGGGAGTGTCGTCTCGGTGTCGTCCGGTCCGGTGAGCACGACCTCCGCCCCGAGCAGGTCGTGGCCCTCGCGGAAGATCGTCGCCTCGAAGGGCACGACCTCGGTGGCGTATCCCTTGGCGGGCCAGCGGTTCTCGGGCTGCTGCGGAGCCAGGTGGCGGATGGGGATGCGGCCGATGCGGGCCGCAGGGATCGCTGTCGTCTCGAGGGGCTGCTCCGTGCGCACGGTTCGACGCTAGCGCCTCGCTCTCCGGAGGCCGAGGGGGACATCCCCGAGTCCTCCTTTTTCGGGGTACACGATGTCGCGCAGATTGGGTGACGTCGAGAACTGCGTGACGGGTCATGTACCCCGGTGTACCCCTCGGAGACCTCACAGCTTTCTGAAAGCCGTTTCACAAAAACCCACGTCAGACGTCAAATGGGCTCCGCCAACAGAGCGGTTTCGCGCCCCCCGCACTGGGGGAAATGCGTCCCCTGTGTCCGCATTGTGGGGGACCCCTATTCTGTGGATGGGGGATAGACCCGATACCCCTGAGGCCTCTACCCAAGGCCCCCCGCCTCACCCACCACGACGACGCCGTCTCGACGCGCGTCATTTCGTGTGCGCGAGAACCCATCGGCACACCTGAAAGGACACCCCAGATGAACAAGCTCACCAAGGCGGGAATCGCCACCGCCGCCGGCATCGCCCTTCTCATGGGCGGCGCGGGAACCCTCGCCTACTGGAACGACTCGGTCGGTCTCGCCGGCGACGCGATCCAGACCGGTCACCTCGTCCTCTCGTCGAACGAGGACGGCGCGTGGACGGGTGGCGACATCGAGTACTTCGTGCCCGGCGACACCAACACGTACACCGAGACCCTCACGGTCGACGCCCTGGGTGACAACCTCGATGTCGAGCTCGACGCCCAGGTTCCGAGCGCCTTCCTCACGGGCGACTTCACCACCACGACGACGTTCACCCTCACCGGCCCCGGACACACCGCCGGCACCGTGATCACCCCCGGCAGCCCCGTCTCGCTGACCGAGGGCGAGTACACGGTGGCCGTGCAGATCGTCGTGAACTTCGACGAGGACGCCACGGGCCTCATGGACCAGGAGATCGACCTCTCCGACTTCACGATCACCGCGACCCAGGTCTGATCATCCCGCGGGCGCGGGAGCTTCGCGGCTCCCGCGCCCGCGCC
>JAEYUT010000140.1 GCA_023432305.1 Actinomycetes bacterium | reverse complement strand
TGGTCTTGCCGGCGCCGTTCGGCCCCACGATGCCGAAGAACGACCCGGGCCGCACATCCAGGTCGATGCTGTCGACCGCGACAGCGCGACCGTAGGTCTTGCGGAGGCCGCGCACGGAGAGGGCGATGTCGCTCGACGGCATCATCACCGGCGTCGCGGCGGTGTCGAGCGGGGGCTCTGCAGCTTCGGCGGGTGCAGGGGACACAGGCGCGGGAGCGTCGACTGCGTCGGCGACCTCTGCCTCGGGCGTCTCGTCAGGCGCGGGATCCTCGACGGCGGTGGGCGCCTCGACGGGTGTCGGCGGCTCGAGCTCGGCAACAGGCTCGGGAGCGTCGACGGCTGCCACGGGCAGCTCCTCGGGAGCCTCGATCGCGGGGGCCGCGGCAGCGACATCGACCTGCGCTGCAGAAGCATCGGCGATCTCAGGATCCGCGACGATCGGGGCCTCCTGCTCGATCACCGCGGTCTCCTGCTCGATCACCGCAGGTGCAGGTGCGGGTGCAGGTGCGGGTGCGCCTTCGAGGGTGATGAGCGGGGCTTCGACGGGCCGGATGGGATCGGCTTTCGCCGCCCCGGTGCGGGCGCGCGACGCAGCTGACGCGGATCCTCGGCGCGCCGACGAGCCCGTCGGCCTCCGGCTCGGCGTGGTGGGTGCAGTGGGTTCAGGATCCACTGCTTCACCGTATCAACACCCGAGCCCTGCGGCGGAGGGAGATGAGTGAGAATCAGCCGCTCGATGGACGCCGCGCGATGCCGGATGCGGCACTGTTATCACGAATCGAGAACGAACAGGCGATACACCGTGACTTCCCAAGCGCGTTCAGTAAACTCTCGAACGCACAACGGCGTGTCGCACCACAGCTTGCAATCGAACATCGAGGCCGATCGGCCGACGCACGCAAGCCTGAGACCACCGAGGAGTCCCCGTGACCACGAACATCGTGATCCTTGCCGCCGGCATGGGCAGCCGACTGGGCCGTTCGCTGCCGAAGCCGCTGACCGAGCTCGCCGATGGCCGCACGATCATGCAGCAGCAGTTCGACAACATCCACCAGGCGTTCGGACGCGACGTCAAGGTGACGATCGTGGTCGGCTACAAGCTCGAGCACATCGTCGAGGCATTCCCTCACGCGAACTTCGTGCACAACGAGGCGTATGACCAGACCAACACCTCCAAGAGCCTGCTTCGCGCCCTCCAGGCAACCAAGAACTCGCCCGTGCTGTGGATGAACGGCGATGTCGTCTTCGACCCCGAGGCGCTCGTGCGCGCCGGCGACCTCGTCGCCCGCGGCCAGAGCTTCGTGACCGTCAACACCGCGAAGGTGTCCGACGAGGAGGTCAAGTACACGACCGCCCCCGACGGCAGCATCAAGCTGCTGTCCAAGCAGGTCAAGGGCGGTCTCGGCGAGGCTGTCGGCATCAACTTCGTGTCGCAGAACGACAAGCAGGCGCTCATCCGTCAGCTGCACCGCGTCGACGACCAGGACTACTTCGAGCGCGGCATCGAGCTGGCGATCGAACAGGACGGGCTGCGTTTCGTGCCCGTCGACATCTCGGACCTCTACGCGGTCGAGGTGGACTTCGCCGAGGACCTGGAGCGCGCGAACCTCTTCGTGTGAGTCGTCGCACGTCATCCGCACCTGTGCGGACTAGATTGACGGGGTGAGTTCTGCCGCGCTGTCCCGACGCGAGCTGTCGCCGTTCACGCGGTACCGCCGCTCGCTGTGGCTGCTGACCACCCGCGACCTCAAGGTGCGGTACTCGACGTCGTTCCTCGGGTACTTCTGGTCGATTCTCGACCCGCTGCTGATGAGCCTCATCTACTGGTTCGTCTTCACGCAGGTCTTCGATCGCACGGTGGGGCTCGAGCCGTACATCGTCTTCCTGCTGTGCGCTCTGCTGCCGTGGACGTGGTTCAACGGGGCTATCTCGGATGCGACCCGCGCCTTCACGAAGGAGGCGAAGCTCATCCGCTCGACGACGATCCCGCGCACCATCTGGGTGGCGCGGCTCGTGCTGTCGAAGGGCATCGAGTTCGTGGCGGCGATCCCGGTTCTCGCGGTGTTCGCGATCTTCACGGGTGCGACCCTGCACTGGGAGGCCGTCTACTCGCTCCTCGGTGTGGCACTGCAGGCGATCCTGACGATGGGCATCGGGCTGTTCGTGGCGCCCCTGGTGGTGTTCTTCCGCGACCTGGAGCGCGCGGTCAAGCTCATCCTGCGGTTCCTCTTCTACGCGTCGCCGATCATCTACGGCCTCCAGGACCTGAAGGATCTGGGGCTGGAGCAGTGGGGCGCGCTCAACCCGCTCGCCGGCATCTTCAGCCTCTACCGGGCCGCGTTCTTCCCCCAGCAGCTCGACTGGTTCGCGGTGGCGATCTCGGCAGCTGTGAGCCTGCTGGCGTTCGCCATCGGGATGCTCGTGTTCCGGCGCACCATCCGCACCGTGCTGAAGGAGATCTGATGACGTCGGACGACGTGGTCATCGCGGTGCGCGGCGCCGGCATACGGTTCAAGCGCAATCGCTCCTCGCGCCGCAATTTCAAGGATCTGTTCGCGGGACGGAACCGCCGCACGCGTCCTGGTGAGTTCTGGGCGCTGCGGAACGTGGACTTCGAGGTGCGCGCGGGCGAGGCGATCGGCGTCGTCGGACGCAACGGCCAGGGCAAGTCGACGCTGCTGAAGCTCGTGGCGCAGGTGGTGTTCCCCGATGAGGGGACGGTGTCGGTGCACGAGGGAGTGGCCCCCCTCATCGAGATCACGGGCGGCTTCGTGAACGATCTCTCGGTGCGGGAGAACGTGTACCTCACGGCGGGGCTGCACGGCATGACGCGTCGAGAGATCGACGCCTGCTTCGACGAGATCATCGAGTTCGCCGAGATCGCCGACTTCGTCGACACCCCGTACAAGCACCTCTCCAGCGGCATGAAGGTGCGCATCGCGTTCGCGGTGATCTCGCGGCTCGAGGAGCCGATCCTGCTCGTCGACGAGGTGCTCGCGGTGGGCGATAAAGCGTTCCGCGACAAGTGCTACACCCGGATCGAGGAGCTGCTCGCGGGTGGCCGCACACTGTTCTTCGTCTCGCACAACGAGCGCGACCTGCTGCGCTTCTGCACCCGGGGCCTCTACCTCGACAAGGGCGCACTGAAGCTCGACGGCCCGATCGACGACGTCGTCGCGCAGTACAACGCGGATTACGGCACACGCTGATTCCTGGCCGGCGCACATGCGCGTCGCCTAGCGTGGGATCGTGGACGATTCTCGCAGCGACGCCGTTGCGCCCCTTCCGGAGTCAGCTGATCAGGTGCAGCTGTCCCGCATCGATGCGCTCCTCGACCGGATCATGTCGGTGCATCGCCCGGCTGTCCTGGCGCATCTGCGCGGCATCCGCTCGCACCATCCCGACGCCTCACCCGAACAGGTGCTGCGCATCCTCGAGCGCCGCTATCTCGCCACGGTCACCACGAGCGGCGCCGGCGTCGGAGTCGCTGGAGCTGTGCCCGCCGTGGGCACAGCGGCGGCGCTTGCGCTCTCGACCGCGGACACGGTGCTCTTCCTCGAGACGACGGCCCTGTACGCCCAATCGGTCGCCGAGCTGCACGGCATCCCGGTGGAGGATCCGGAGCGCGCCCGCGCCCTGGTGCTCGCGATGGTCATCGGCGGGCCGTCGAAGGATCTGCTGACGCAGCTCGCCGGACGCGCCACCGGCCGTGCCCCCGCGCAGCAGGAGTTCTGGGGTGCGCTGATCGCCAAGAGCCTTCCCCGCACGGCCGTCGTGCAGTTCATGGACAACGTGCGACGGGTCTACCTTCCCCGCATGGTGGCGAGGACGACGGGGACCATCGTGGGCCGAGTGCTGCCGTTCGGCATCGGAGCGGTCGTCGGCGGCACCGCCAGCCAGATCCTGGGCCGACGCGTGATCGCGACGTCCCGAACGGCCTTCGGCCCCCCTCCCCCGTGGTTCCCGGAGAGCACCACGCCGAAGGTCATCATCCGCGACAAGCGCGCCGCGAAGAAGGCGGAGCGCACGATCGCGGTCCAGCAGCGGCGCGCGATCCGCGCTGCCCGGCGCGCGCCCGGCGCACCCTCCGCACCGGGGGCGTGACCGAAGCTCGATCACGATTCGAGAAGCACGGCGACCGCCGACCGCCGTAGTGTCGTGGCACGGAGACGGAGGACGACATGGCTGAGACGACAGAACGCGGTTCGGACGTCTGGACCGAGGCGGAGAAGGCGGCGATGCGCGAGAGCGCAGCCGAGCGCAAGGCGCAGCGCAGCCGCAGAGGGTCGGCGTCGCAGAAGGCGGCGGCCGATGCGGCTGCCGTGCTGGAGAAGATCGCCGAGATGCCTGACGCCGATCGGGTGATCGCGGAGGCGGTTCACCGCATCGTGACGGAGAGCGCTCCGGAGCTCAAGCCCAAGACCTGGTAC
>JAEYUT010000014.1 GCA_023432305.1 Actinomycetes bacterium | reverse complement strand
GTGCTCGCCCTCACCGGTCCCAACGGCGCAGGCAAGACGACTCTCGCCCTCACCCTCGCCGGACTGCTCGAACCGGTCGCCGGAACCCTCAGCGCCACCCCCGAGCTCGCAGGAACCGCATCCGCGACCCCCGCGTCGTGGCGATCGCGCGAGCTGCTCACCCGCATCGGCTTCGTGTTCCAGAGCCCCGACCACCAGTTCCTCACCACGACGGTGCGAGCCGAGCTGGAGATCGGGCAGCGCGCCCTCGGCGGCGAACCCGACGGTGCGCACATCGACGAGCTGCTGGAGCGACTGCGGCTCGACCGACTCGCCCGGGCGCACCCGTTCGGACTCTCGGGCGGTGAGAAGCGGCGCCTCTCGGTGGCGACCGTGCTCGCCACCTCGCCGCGCGTGCTCGTGCTCGACGAACCCACCTTCGGGCAGGATGCCCGCACCTGGCGGGAGCTCGTGGCGCTGCTGGCCGAGCAGCGGGACGCCGGTCGCGCGATCGTCGTCGTCACCCATGACCGCGGACTCGTGGACGCGCTCGATGCACGGGAGCTCGTGCTGGGTGCCGCGGTGCCCGCAGGGGAGGCCTCATGAGCGACCTGCTCGCGCCTGTCACGGGCGACCGCCTCGTGCATCGCATCAACCCGGTCGCCAAGATCGCCGCATCCGCCGCCATCGGGATCGCCCTCATCAGCACCATCGACTGGGTGTCGGGGGCGGTGGCGCTCCTGCTGATCGGAGCGCTCATCCCGTTCGCGGGGGTGCCCTGGCGTTCCCTGCTGCTGCGACTGTCGCCCATCCTGGTGGCCGCGCCGCTCACCGGGCTCACGCTCGCGCTCTACGCCGAGCCGTCGGGTCGGATCCACGGGAGTTTCCTGCTCGCGACGGTCAGCGACGGCTCGCTGCAGTTCGCCGCCGCAGCGGTGCTGCGCGTGCTCGCGATCGGCGTGCCCGCGGTGCTGCTCATCGCGACCGTCGACACCACCGACCTCGCCGACGGCCTCATCCAGACCTGGCGGCTGCCCGCGCGCTTCGTGCTGGGGGCGCTCGCCGGGCTCCGGATGGTCGGGCTCCTCGTCGACGACTGGCGCGCGCTCGTGCTCGCACGCCGCGCCCGAGGGGTGGGGGATGCCGGCGGATTCCTGGGGCGGATCCGGTTCCTCGGCTCGGTGGCATTCGCGCTTCTCGTGCTGGCGCTGCGGCGCGCGAGCTCCCTCGCGACCGCGATGGAGGCGCGTGCGTTCGGCGGCGACACCCCCCGCACGGCGGCGCGCACCGCGCGGTTCGGCGCGGCGGAGTGGATGCTCGTGCTCATCGGGGTGGCCATCGGGGCGACCGCGATCGCCGTGTCGGTCGCCGCGGGCACCTTCCGTCCGATCCTCGGGCCGGGTTCATGACGCAGGACGTCGAGCGCGACATCGATCCGGCTCCGCTTGCCGCGAGGCTGGCGCGCGGGTCGCAGCCGTTCGTGCTGCTCATCGACGGGCGCTCGGGTGCAGGCAAGACGGTGCTGGCGCGCGAGCTCGCCGCACGCACCGGGGCCAGCCTGGTGTCTCTCGATGAGGTGTATCCGGGGTGGGATGGGCTCGCGGCAGGCTCGGCGGCTGTCGAAGAGATCATCCGCGACGGCACCTGGCGACGGTGGGACTGGGGGGCCGACGCCCCCGCAGAGCCAGCGCGCATCGACCGCACCGGAGCTCTCATCGTCGAAGGCTGCGGCGCGATCTCCCGCGCGTCCCGCGCCCTCGCCCACCACGCATGGTGGATCGACCGCGACCCGGATGTGCGTCGCGAACGCGCGCTCCGGCGCGACGGCGACACCTTCGCACCGCACTGGGACCGCTGGGCGCGTCAGGAGGAGGCGCACATCGTGCGCGAAGATCCGGAATCCCTCGCCGACCTCATCATCCGCGACGGGGTGCCGAGCAGCCCCCTCTGAGCGCTCGCCGGGTCAAGCCCATCCGAGACGATGCAGCTCGTCGTCATCGATCCCATAGAAATGGGCGATCTCGTGCACGAGCGTGATGTGGATCTCGTCGCGCAGCTCATCCTCGGTGTCGCAGATCGCGAGCAGCGGCTCACGGAACAGCA
Source organism: Actinomycetes bacterium (assembly GCA_023432305.1). GTDB lineage: Bacteria > Actinomycetota > Actinomycetes > Actinomycetales > Microbacteriaceae > Homoserinibacter. The sequence goes on along the minus strand of JAEYUT010000014.1, from coordinate 4,515 downwards.
CGATTCGATCCGGAAGCTCGCCGAAGCCGTAGCGGTCGCGCTCCGTCAGGGCGACCCCGTCGTAGACGCCCAGCAGATCGAGCGAGCCGTCCTCCGGGCGGTCCTCGCACACGAACACGACATTCTCGAGACCGTCGACCATCTCATCCGGCAGCTCGTCGAGCTCGTCGATGACGATCCTCTCGAACTCCTCCGCCGACAGCTCCATGGTCATTCGGCCTCCAGAAGATCCACGAGCACCCACTGCAGCTCGCCGAGCCACCCGTAGATGTCGGCCAGCGGACCCGCGCCCGGCTCGTCGTCGTCGGTGCGGATGCCGAGTCGCGTGCCGACCATCATCCGAACGTCGTTGAGACCGCGCGCCCAGGTGGCGCAGGTGTCGCGGTCCAGCACCACAGTGCCAGCCGTCGCCGTCTCGGCGATGCGCGTCACGGCCGCGATCTTGCGCTCCTCGAGTTCATCGCGCGTGAAGCGACGGAAATCGGCGGCAGCCTCCGGGTCGTCCGTGTAGGCGTCGGGGAACAGCCGGGTGAGCAGCGCGGCGTCGTCGAGCTCCGGTTCGCGCAGCACATCCGCGAACTGGTTCGCGAGCACCGACAGCAGACCCGCCTCCTCCGCCTCGAAGTCGATGCGCACACCCTCATCGACGAGTCCGATCCTCATGCGCCGTCCTTCGCGATCGTCGCGTGCAGCCCGTACTCGTGCATCGCCTGCGCGTGCCGCTCCATCTCCTCGCGGTTGCCGGAGGCGACCACAGCGCGGCCCTCGGTGTGCACGAGCAACATGAGGCGCTCCGCCTCGTCACGCGGGTAGCCGAAGTAGGTGCGGAACACGTGCACCACATAGTTCATGAGGTTGATCGGATCGTTCCAGACGATCAGCACCCACGGCACATCGAAGCTGTTCGCCGTGTCGCGGTCGAGCACGGGGGATGCGGTGGTGGAGGAGGAATCACCCGACATGCGCGCCTCGCGATCTCTGCGGACCAGAGGAAGAACCCTGTTGAGGGTGGAATTGGGGCGATCGACGGGACTCGAACCCGCGACATCCGGCACCACAAGCCAGCGCTCTACCAACTGAGCTACGACCGCCATGCTGCTGAAGCAACGAGACGATTCTACGGCATCCGCGAGGCCCATTTTGACACCACGTCTGCGGCGGCGTTCTGAGCCTCCTCGCTCGTCGGCCCCGGGTCGGCCACGAACGCCACCTTGCGGTAGTAATCGAGCTCGCGGATCGACTCCAGGATGTCCGCGAGGGCACGGTGCCCGCCGTTCTTCGCGGGCGCCTGGAAGTACACGCGCGGGAACCAGCGGCGCGACAGCTCCTTGATGCTCGACACATCGACATTGCGGTAGTGCAGGTGGGCGTCGATGCGCGGCATGTACTTGGCGATGAACGCGCGGTCGGTTCCGATCGTGTTGCCGGCGAGCGGCGCTGTGCCATGATCCGGCACGAAACGCAGAATGTACTCCAGCACCTGATACTCCGCATCCGCGAGGCTCACGCCGTTCGGAATCTCCTCGATGAGACCCGAACTGGTGTGCATCTCCCGCACGAAGTCGCTCATGTTGTCGAGCGCCGACTGGTCGGGGCGGATCACGATCGAGAAGCCTGCGTCGAGCGGGGTGAGCTCGTAGTCGGTGACGACCACCGCGACCTCGACCAGCTCATCGACCTCCAGGTCGAGTCCCGTCATCTCGCAGTCGATCCACACCAGTCGTTCGGATGTCGCACTCACGCCACAACTCTAGTCGTGCGCCCCCGACGGGCATGGGCTCCCGGGGCCGATGGGGTGCCTGCGGTAGCCTGAAGCGATGCCCTCGTAGCTCAGCGGATAGAGCAGGAGCCTTCTAATCTCTTGGTCGCAGGTTCGATTCCTGCCGAGGGCGCCGACGCGCAGCACCCCCGAGATCGGGAGCGGATCTCGGGGGCCTTCTCATCTCTTGGTCGCAGGTTCGATTCCTGCCGAGGGCGCCGACGAGGAATGCCCCCGGATCCTGGAGCGGATCTCGGGGGCCTTCTCATCTCGGAGCGGGGCCGGGAGCGACCTCATCCCGGCCCCGTCCGTCTCAGGAGCGCACCGCGCGGTGCACGCCCAGCGCGAGGAGACCGAGAAGGGCGAGCATCCCACCGAGGGTCAGCAGCGCCTGCCACTCCGCACCCGTCTGGGCGAGCTGGCCCACCGCCGCGGGCTGCGGCGTCGGCTCGCCGGAGCCCGGCTGCTCGGTGCTCGGATCCTCCGAGCCGGGCTCGTTCGGCTCCGCGATCACCACGTAGCGCAGCTCGCGGGTGGTCTCGTTGCCGGCATTGTCGACGGCGCGGAGGGTGGCGACGAACTCGCCCGCTTCGCTCGTGTCGAGCGTGACAGGGTCGCAGCTGTCAACGCCGGACACCTCATCCGCGCACTCCGGCGTCACCGTGACGTCGGCTCCGATGAGGAGCGCCCGATCCGATTCGAACGCCTCCTCGATGGTGGGCCCCGTCCAGTCGAGATCGAAGCTGTGCATGAACATCGCGCTGTTCGCAGTGCTCGTGGCGGTGCGGCTGTGCACGACGAAACGGCCCTCGGTCTCGAAATCCACCTCGAAGCGCGAGCCTTCGAGGCTCTCCCAGCCGTTGCCGCGGTTGATGGAGATCTCGCCGATGGATCCTTCGCCCGCGTTCGCGCCGACGAATACACCCGAGACGGGTGCCGTGTACCAGCCGGTCGGCGACCGCTCGGCGTGCGTCTCGAACGAGACCGACAGCAGATCCGCTTCCGAGATCACCTGGTAGCTGAGGGTGCGCTCGGTGCGGTGCCCCGCCTTGTCGACCGCCGCGATGGTGATGCTGTTGGTGCCGAGCGTCGACGTGGGCAGCAGCCCACCCGGGGCGACGCCGCCATCGCAGCTGGCAACACCGGAGAGGGCGTCGGCGCAGGTGTAGTCGAGCTCAACGGCTGATCCCCTGAGGAGCCGAACCGGCTCGCCCTCCGCGAAGCCGACTGGGGCGTCCACGGTGAGCGTCGGCGGGGTCAGGTCGACGCGCACATAGGTGTCGCGGATGCCGTCGAACGTGGTGTGGTGGAAGATGCGGTGCACGCCCTCGGTCTCCACGCGGTGGGTGTAGAGGCCTGTGGTGCTGTGTCTCCACAGGTCGCCGGTGCTGACGTACACCATGCCCTCGGTGTTCTCGCCGGCGAGCGTGCGGGTGATGTGAAGTTCGACGGGCACGGGGCTCCACCCGGAGAGGGTGCCGGATGCGGCGGTCGCCGTCGTGATCGCGCGTTCGTCGCTGTTCTCCATCATGATGATCGCGCGCGATCCCGTGGCCGTGCGGCCCTCCGCGTCGACGGCGGTCACGGTCCAGTGGTACTCGCGGTTGCGGTCCCCTGAGCCGAGCGTGATCTGGTCGCCCGAGCGGACTCCGGACGCCTCGGTGCAGCTCACGATCGTCGAGTCGTCCGATCCGCACGAGAACTCGAGCGTGAGAACGAATCCTTCCGAGTACCGGGTGAAGAACATCGGACCGGTTCCCGTCATATCCACCCACGGGCCCTCGCCCTCAGCGGCGGCTGCATCTGCGGGCGCGTCGGCGGCCTGCTCGGCCAGCGCCGCGAGCTCGGGAAGCGAGTCTGCCGCAGGGGGCTCCGGGGTGGGGGATTCGGTGTCGGGGAGGTTCAGTTCCGCGGTGGTGATCCGAGGGGCGTCGGACTCATCGACCGCTGCGAATGCGGCCCCTGTGCCGAGTGAGGTGATGAGAAGCGCTGTGGCGCCGGCGGCGCACACGGTGCGCACGGGGAGGAAGTTCTTCATGATTCTCCAGGTGTGGTGGTGGTTCGAGGTCAGTCGCGCGCGAGCCGGTGGGCGTGGAGCGCGACGGCGAGCACGGTGAGCAGGTGCATGACGAGCAGGTGGAGGGTGAATACGACCCACGCCACGTCCTCCAGCGAGCCGTCGACGATCGCGACGGCGATCGTGGGCACGGGCCAGCTCGCGGTGATGAGGGGCAGCACGCGCGCTGCTCCCCGCCACACGCCGGCGACGACGATGGCGAAGCCGGCGACCCAGTACGAGATCTCGGAGGAGATGAGCGCAGCCTGCATGGTGATTTCGGAGGCGGATGCCGGAACGAACACCCCGATGACGTAGAGCGCGGTGCCGGCGATGAGTCCGCCCGCCGCGGCGGCACCGGCGAGGCGTGCGGCGCGGTGCTCGCCGAACGCGCCGCCCAGGTGGGCGGTGATCGTGACGACCGCGAGGCTCAGAGCGAGCGCCGCGGCACCGAACGAGCCGGCGGCGAAGCCGCTCGTATCGGCGGGCCAGGGCATCGTGATGAGCGCTGCGGCGACAGCCAGCAGCACAGCGGCCCCCGCACAGAGCACGCGGACGATGGTGGGGGTGGCGTGCTGCGGGCGCAGCAGCTGCTCGATCTCGGAGGTATCGGTTCGGGCAGGTGGGGGAAGTGCGACGGTGTGCATGGCGGTGGTCCTTCGTATGAGGGCGCCGTGTGGCGCGGTTGACTCCGTCGAGC
>JAEYUT010000323.1 GCA_023432305.1 Actinomycetes bacterium | reverse complement strand
GAGTCAGATCGTTCCGCTCATCGCGTTCGCGCCGGTCGTGAACGCGATCGGCAACCAGATCGATCGTGCGGGCACCCCGTGGCCGCAGTGGCTGTCGGTCGCCGTCATCGCCTCCTACCTGGCGTTCTTCCCGGTGGCGATCGGCGTGCTGAAGGGCCTCGACGCACCTGACCGCATCCACCTCGACCTCATGCGCAGCTACGCCGCCGGCTACTGGCCGACGCTCCTGCGGCTTCGGCTGCCGGCATCCGTGCCGTACCTGCTGCCGGCGCTGCGACTCGCCGCCGCCAACGCGGTGCTGGGAGCTGTGGTGGCGGAGGTCTCCATCGGCATGCGGGGCGGGATCGGCCGCATGCTCATCCAGCTCGCCGGTCAGGCGTCGAGCGACCCCGCCGCACCGTGGGGTCCGACGTTCGGATCGATCGCGCTCGGTCTCGTCGCGGCGGGCTCCGTCGCGCTCATCGGCCTCGCGCTGAAGAACTACCGCAGAGGAGAGGCAGTCGCATGACCCGCACCGATTCCGATCTCGCCGTCCGGGCCACCGGCGTCGGCAAGATCTTCCCGACGAAGGCGGGCGAGGTCGTCGCGCTCGCGGATGTCGACCTCGAGGTGCGCGCGGGGGAGTTCGTCGCACTCATCGGGCCGTCCGGATGCGGCAAGTCGACCCTGATGCGCCTTATCGCCGATCTCGATCAGGCCACGAGCGGCGAGCTGTCGATCTTCGGCAAGCCCGCCCGTCGCGCCCGCATCGATCAGGACTACGGCATCGCGTTCCAGCAGGCCGGGCTGCTGCCGTGGCGCACCGTGGCCGGCAACATCGCGCTCCCTCTCGAACTGCATAAGGTCGCCAGGACCGAACGTGAGGCGCGTGTTGCGGAGCTCGCCGAGCTCGTGGGGCTCACCGAGTTCATCGACCGCTACCCTGACCAGCTGTCGGGCGGCATGCAGCAGCGTGTGGCCATCGCGCGGGCGCTCGCCGCGCGCCCCAAGCTCCTGCTCATGGATGAGCCGTTCGGCGCACTGGATGAGATGACGCGCGAGTACCTCCAGTCGGAGCTCGCCCGCATCGCCGCCGAGACGGGTGCGGCTGTGGTGTTCGTCACCCACTCGATCCCGGAGGCGGTGTTCCTCTCGGATCGGGTCGTGGTGATGAGCCCGCGGCCCGGTCGCATCACCGAGGTCATCGACATCTCGCTGGGGGATGTGCGCGACGAGCTGCTGCGCGAGACCCCCGCCTATTTCGAGCACGTCACCGCGGTGCGTGAGGCGCTGCACGGGGTGCGCGTGGAGAGGGCGAACGAACGATGAATGAGACGAGCCTGCCCGGCTGGGTGAGGATCGCCGCCCCCATCGGGGTGGGCGCCCTCGGCCTTGCCGCGTGGATCGTGTACGTGGACGTCATCGGGACGGCGCCGCGCATGCTCCCGAGTCCCACGGCGATCGGCGCCGAGCTCGTGAACCGCTGGGGCATCATCTGGGACGACATGACGATCACGGCGCTCAACGCCCTCATCGGCCTCACCGTGGGTGCGGTGATCGCCGTCATCCTCGCGGGACTCGCGGCCGCGGCGCGCCCCATCGACGGGATGCTGGCGCCGCTCATCGCCGCGCTCGCCGTCATCCCGATCGTCGCGATCACGCCCATCCTCAACACGATGTTCGGGGCGTCGAGCCAGTTCGGCCGTCAGGCGGTCGCGACGATCGCCGCGTTCATCCCCGTGTTCATCAACGTGCTGAGGGGACTGCGTCAGACGCAGCCGGTGCATCGCGACCTGCTGCGGGCGTCCGCGGCGAGCAGCGGGCAGACCTTCCGCTTCCTCACGCTCCCCACAGCGCTGCCGTACCTCATGACGGGTCTGCGGATCGCGAGCTCGCTCGCTGTGATCGCCGCGCTCGTCGCCGAGTACTTCGGCGGGCCTTCCGACGGCATCGGCACCTCGATCGCCACCTACGCGAAATCGGGGCGCGCCGCCCTCGCGTGGGCGTATGTGGCCGCAGGGATCCTCATCGGCCTCGTCTTCTACCTCGTCACCGCGTTCCTCGAACGTCTCGTGACGCGGAGATCGTCGACCTAGTCGGCACCTGCATCACTGCTCCATCCCGCTCCATCGGCTCCACCGCACCACCTGCATCACCGATCACGAAAGGGAACAGCATGAGACTCAGCACCACACGCGGCCTCGGTGTCGCCGCAGCGGCGACCGCCGCCGCGCTCGTCCTCAGCGCCTGCACGGCGGCTGCCGAACCGGGTGGCTCGGACGGCGACGGCGACTTCGAACCGCTCACCTCCATCAAGCTGCAGCTGCAGTGGCTGCCGCAGGCCCAGTTCGCGGGCTACTTCGTCGCCCAGGAGAAGGGCTATTTCGAGGAGTACGGCTTCGATTCGGTCGAGATCGTCCCCTCGGGCGGCGACATCGTCCCGCAGGATGCGCTCGTCGCGGGCGACGTCGACTTCGCGGTCGCCTGGGTGCCGAAGGTCCTCGGCACGCTCGAGGCGAGCGGCGTCGAGCTCACCAACATCGCCCAGGTGTTCCAGAAGTCCGGCACCACGCAGGTCTCGTGGAAGGGCGACGGCATCACCGAGGTCGCCGACTTCGAGGGCAAGCGCATCGGCTCGTGGGGCTTCGGCAACGAGTGGGAGATCTTCGCCGCGATGGCCGCCGAGGGACTCGACTCGACGACCGTCTCGATCACGACGCAGGACTTCTCGATGAACGCTCTCCTCGACGGCGACGTCGACGCCGCCCAGGCGATGACGTACAACGAGCTCGCTCAGGTGCTCGAGACCGTCAACCCCGCCACGGGCGAGCTGTACACGATGGACGACCTCGACGTCATCTACTACGAGGACACCGAGGGAGCCATGCTGCAGGACGCCCTGTGGGCCGACACGCAGCGCCTCGCCGACGACCCGGCGTACGCGGACGCCGCGGTGCGGTTCCTCAAGGCCGTCACCAAGGGCTGGGTGCACGCGCGCGACTTCCCGGAGGAGGCGGCCCAGATCGTGTTCGACGCCGCCACAGCGCCGGGAGTCGACGCGTTCCCGGTGGGACCGAACCACCAGCTGTGGATGATGAACGAGACCAACAAGCTCATCTGGGCAGGCGGCGCGTTCGGACTCATCGACCAGGCCGCGTGGGACAAGACGGTTGCGGGGGCGCTCTCGGCCAAGAACCAGGACGGACTCGAGCTCATCACCGCCGAGCCCGCGTCATCTGCGTACTCGAACGAGTACATCCAGAAGGCGCTCGATGAGCTCGCCGAGGAGGGCGTCGTCGTCGACGGCGACTACACCCCCATCGAGGTCGTCCTCACCGAGGGCGGCCAGTAGAACACGCCGCGGGGCCGGGCGATCCGGAACGCCCTGTCGGAACCGTACGCTGGGGTTCGACAGTGCATGGGCCGCCCGGCCCCGCACCAGATATCAGGAACCGATAATGAGCACCAACCAGCACACCTACGACCTCGACCGGGCCCACGTGTTCCACTCGTGGTCGGCGCAGGCGACCCTCGATCCGCTTGTCATCGCGGGCGGTCTCGGCACCGAGCTCTGGGACTTCGAGGGCAACCGCTACCTCGACTTCTCGAGCCAGCTCGTGAACGTCAACATCGGCCACCTCCACCCGAAGGTCGTGAAGGCCATCCAGGAGCAGGCCGCCGTGCTTCCGACGATCGCGCCCTCGACGGCGAACCTCGCCCGCGGCGAAGCTGCCGCGCGCATCCTCGCCAAGTCCGGCTCTGCGTTCGGAAAGGTCTTCTTCACCAACGGCGGAGCCGACGCGAACGAGAACGCGATCCGCGCCGCGCGTCTCTACACCGGTCGCGACAAGGTGCTCTCCACCTACCGGAGCTACCACGGCAACACGGGCGCGGCGGTCGTGGCGACCGGCGACTGGCGCCGTGTGCCCAACGAGTACGCGCGCGGCCACGTGCACTTCTTCGGGCCGTTCCCGTACCGCTCCGAGTTCTGGTCGGAGACCCCCGAGCAGGAGACGGAGCGCGCCCTGCACCACCTCGAGCGCGTCATCGTCTCGGAGGGCCCCTCGTCGATCGCGGCGCTGCTGCTCGAAGGCATCCCCGGCACGGCGGGCATCATCATGCCCCCGCCCGGCTGGTACGCGGGCGTGCGGGCTCTCTGCGACAAGTACGGCATCGTGTGGATCGCCGACGAGGTCATGTCGGGCTTCGGCCGCACGGGCGACTGGTTCGCCTGGCAGAACCCCGAGGTGAACCCGGATGGCGTCGTGCCCGATCTCATCACCTTCGCGAAGGGCGTCAACTCGGGCTATGTGCCCGTCGGCGGCGTCGTGTTCTCGGAGTCGATCGCCGGTGCGTTCGACGACCAGGTGTTCCCCGGCGGTCTCACCTACTCGGGTCACCCGCTCGCGATGGCCTCCATCGTGGCGGCGCTCGACGCCATGGAGGAGGAGGGCATCGTCGAGAACGCGGCGGCCATCGGCCGCGACGTGCTCGGCCCTGGCCTGCGCAAGCTCGCCGAGAAGCACGCGATGATCGGCGAGGTGCGCGGAACGGGCGTCTTCTGGGCGCTCGACCTCGTCACCGACCGCGAGACCCGCGAACCCGTCGCAGCGTCCACGATCGGAGCTCTCAAGAAGGAGCTCATGGCGCGGGGTCTGCTGCCCTTCGCCGCCGACAACCGCATCCATGTCGTCCCGCCGTGCACCGTCACGGCCGACGAGGTGGAGCGCGCGCTTGCGATCTACGACGAGGCGTTCACGGCCGTCGCCGGCTGATCGTCCCGAATCCGGAGGCCCCGTTCCCCTGCGGAGCGGGGCCTCCGTGGGTCCGGCGTCGGGCAGGTCAGCGGGCGGCGAGCGGGAGCACGAGCTCCGTGACCCAGGTCGCCTGCGGGCCATCCGCCTGCAGATAGATCTCACGGCAGGGGCCGACGATGTGGCCTCCCTCCGCCGCCACGTGCGCGGTGAATGCGTGCCAGGTGTCGCCGATACCCGACATCTCTCCGCGGTGGATGGTCGTGGCAGCCCATTCGATTGCGGGCAGCTCGACGACCTCCCAGCCTGCACCCTCGACGGGGGATCCGGTGGCGACCCACGAGACGTTCACGCGCTGCTCGTCGGAGTCGGGGATCGACTCGTACCAGAACACGCCGGGTTCCTGGTGCGCGGCACCCGCGGCATCGAGGGCCGACTTCAGGGGGCCGAGAATCGCGTCGATGACGGGGGTGACATTCTCTGGCCCCATACCGGGTGCGAT
>JAEYUT010000200.1 GCA_023432305.1 Actinomycetes bacterium | reverse complement strand
GATGAGCTCCTGGCGCTTCTCGGCGTCGAGCTCGACGCGGGCTGCGTCCACGAGCGCCTCGTAATCGTCATTGCTCCAGCCGGTCGCGTGCGCCTTGTAGTCCTTCTGCCACCACGAGAGTGCGAGGATCGGGTCGAGCGTCGGCAGGTTCTGCATGCGCGGCGCGAAGAGGCCGGGGCGCTTCGCGGGGTCACGATACGACTCGATGAACATGCCGTACTCGAGGACCTGGAGGTCGAGGTCGACGCCGACCTCCGCGAGCATCGCGTCGATGGCCTCGGCGACGATCGAGTCGTTCGCGATCCAGCCCGTCGAGAACTGCGCGTTGATCGTCACGCCGTCGGCGTAGCCCGCCTCGGCGAGCAGCGACTTCGCCTTGTCGGGGTCGTACGCGTAGGGCTCGACTGCCTCGCAGTAGCCGGGGGTTCCGGGCGCCAGCACCCAGCTGGACGGCGATGCGAGGCCTCCGTAGATGCCATCGGCGATCGCCTGGCGGTCGATCGCGTACGAGATCGCCTGACGGACGCGCTTGTCGTTCAGCGGGCCCTCGGCCTGGTAGGCGGTCAGCTGGTAGTGACCGGGCTCCTGGATGTTCACGACGGACGCGCCGGATCCCTCGACGGTGCCGATCTGGTCGCTGCCGAGGCGCGCCACGAGGTGGACGTCGCCCGCCTGGAGCGCAGCGACGCGACCACCGGCATCCGGGATGACATCGAACACGATCTCGTCGAGCACGGGCTGCACGAGAGCGGACTCGTTCCGCACGACCGTGAGGCTGTTGCCCTCCTCGAACTTCTCGACCTTGAAGGGGCCGGTGCCGATCGGGTCGACGAAGAACGCGTCGCCCTGCTCCTCGACGGCCTTCGGCGGCAGGACCGCGAGCGCCGAGAGCTTCGCGGGAAGCTCGCCGTCCGGGTACTTGGTGTGGAAGACGACGGTGTCGGCGTCGACGACCTCGACCGACTCGACGCTGTCGAGTCGCGTCGCCATGGCCTTCGCGTTGTCCGGGGCAGTGAAGTACTCGAACGTCCACTTGACGGCCTCGGCGTCGAGCGGCTCGCCGTTCGGGAAGGTCTTGCCCGAGACGAGCTCGACCTGCCAGGCGAGCTCCCCGACCGCCTCCCACGACGTGGCGGCGCTCGGCTCGATCTCGGTGCCCTCCGGCGTGATCGCCATGTGGGTGAGAGTCGAGAAGAGCAGCTCCTTCATGAACAGGTTGGGGGCCGATCCCCACTGCAGCGGGTCGAGGGTCGCCGGAAGGCTGCCGACCGCGATGGTCATCGAGCCGCCCTCCGCGGCCGCTCCCTCGTCGTTGCCGGGCGAGCTGCCGTCAGGAGCCGCGCACGCAGTCATGGCGAGGGCCGCCGAGAGGCCCATCGCCGCGGCGACGAGTCCCCGTCGGGTACGTGGATAGTGCATCTTTGCCTCTTCCAGTTTCGCGACCACTCAGGGTGAGCAGTCATCCGCTTGTTCCAGTCAAAGGAACGCTGTTCCTTTGACGGAGACACTATTCCCGGAGTCCGTCGGGGTCAACCGCGATCCGGAGTTTTTGCCGAGCCGTAATCCAGGCGCCTTCCGCGCGAGCGATCAGGCACGGGCACGGGCGAGGATGCGGCCCAGCTGACCGACTCCTCCCCCGCTCCTCAGACCGCCGACCTCGACTTCGAGGACCGCGATCTCAGCTGCCGGCAGCGCGCGAGATGCGTTCTCCCGGAACTTCGTTCTCAATTCGTCGGTACTGAGCGGATTGCCCGAGCCCCCACGGTTGACGAGTACACATTCTTCCTCGATCCGTCCATCTCGCAGCTCGACCCGCAGCACAGCGGGGAACTGGTAGGGGTAGATCTCGTCGCACTGGGCATCACCCACGACCTCGACGCGCTCCATGAACTCTCGGCGCTCGGGATCCTGAGCGAGGTCATCGGTGTAATCCGCGAGCGATGCCCCCAGGCCGGAGCCCCCGAAGAACCCGAGCGCGACCGCATAGGGCCCGCTGAACTGCGCCTGATAGCCCGTCTCCGGCCGGCGCTTCGACTCGATCGGCTCGCCGATCGTGCGGACGGTCGGCGACGAGACACCGAGCGTCGCGCGCACGACATCCTGGGGAGCGATCCCGCGCGCCCGTAACCGAGCCGCGGCGTCGACGGCCGTGTGCGTGAAGTGGTTCGCCGGATAGGGCTTGAAGAAGATGCCCGGAACCGACCACTGCTCCCCCAGGTCTGCCGTGAGCGCCGCGGTGTCGGCCTTCCCATGGAGGAACGCCTGCAGGAGCCCGAACCGTCCCTCGATGGCTGTCGGGGGCCCCGTGATGCCTGCGCGCGCAAGCTCCGCCGCGCTCACGGCCGCATGGGCGGCCCAGCCGCAGTGGATCCGCTTCACCGACCCGCCGGTGCGGTTGCCCTCGATGACACCCGACGCCATCGAAGCGGCGATGCCGATGGCATCCCTCGTCTGGTCCACGTCGAGCCCCAGGATGAGCGCCACCGCGACAGCGGATCCGATCGCTCCGCAGATCGAGGTCGCGTGCTGCCCGTGCTCGAAGTAGACCGAGTTGTTCGACTCGACGTCATAGCCGGCCATACCCAGCCGCACGACGACCTCGAGCCCGACCGCGATCGCATCGAGCACCCGGTCGCCTGGAGCCTCGACGAGCTCGGCTGCGGCGAGCGCCGCCGGAACGACGCTCGCCGAGGGATGGAGGATCGACGGCAGGTGCGTGTCGTCATAGTCGAGGGAGTGCGCGAGCACGCCATTGACGAACGCGGCCTGCGTAGCCGGGAGGCGCTCCTCGACGCCGGTCGCGGACGCCTGAGCCGACCCGCCCTGGGCCCGAGCGAACCGGATGGCGGCGGCGCTCGTCTCGAGCGGCAGGGCGCCCAGCTGAAGGCCGAGCACATCGAGCACGCGCTGCTCGACACTGTCGCGCACGTCGGCCGGCGCGCCCTCGCGGAGAACGCGAGCCCCCCACTCGGCGTACCGCTGCGCGACCGGAGCTCCCGGCGTCACGGCGACACCACCGCGAGCGGACGGACCGGCGAGCCCGTGGCGCCCACGAGCTTGAGGGGCGAGACGATCGCGGTGAACGAGGCGACCCCATCGCGGGCGAGCTCGTCGAGCACCATGGTCTCGATGATGTTCACTCCGCGCTCCACCAGCAGGACGCGGTGGGCAGGGAGCAGAGCGTGTCCCTGGCCGGGGGCGAGGCACTCGAACGCGATCGTGTCGGCGCCGACCGCGACCGGCCGGCGATCCGCAAGCCACTCGGCCCCTGCCTCACCGACGCCCGGTACGCCGCTCGCGTGGCCGATGTACGCCTCACGGTCGGCCCAGTGGCGACTCCACCCCGAGCGCACCAGGATCACCGATCCCTCGGGGATCTCCACGCCCGTCCGCGCGACCTCGGCCTCGAGGTGCTCGGGCGTGATCTCCATACCGGCTTCGCAGCCGTCCACCCCCAGCAGGGCCGGGATGTCGAGGAGGATGCCCGGCGCGACGATCGGCGGGACAGTCTCGATGCCGTGCACGGCGAATCGTCCCGCAGTGAGCGACTCCCCGACAGGCACGCCGCCGTGCAGCAGCCCCTCATGGGAGACATGCGCGAGCGCATCCATATGCGTGCCC
>JAEYUT010000267.1 GCA_023432305.1 Actinomycetes bacterium | reverse complement strand
CGGACAGCGTGGACCACGCGGCGGCCAGGTGCGGGTCGCCGTCGAACGCGGCATCGGCGGCGGGGGCTGAATCCGGTGCGCTCAGGAATCCGAGAGCGCTTGCGCGGGCGGCGAGCCGGCGACGGTGGTTCGCCACCTGGTACGACGCGATGCGGTAGAGCCAGGGAAGCTCCTCCCCGGACGCGACGCTGTCGCGGCGGCGCCATGCGATCGCGAACACGTCGGCAGCGAGGTCCTCCACATCTTCGCGGGCGACACGGCGGGCGAGATAGGCGCTGACCGCGGACAGGTGCTGCAGGTAGACGGCCTCGAAGGCGGCGTGGTCGTCGGGCATGGCGACAGTCTGGCGGCAGGCGGCATCTCTGAGCGACCCAACGTTTCGGTCGGGTCGCGCGTCGAAGGTCACGGCAGACCGTGCTCGCCCGAGAACTCGGCGCGGATGTGCTCGCGGATCTCCACGAGCCACGCGTGCTCCCAGAAGAATCCGATCTTCTGCGCGATGACGCTGTCGGCGTCGGGACGCTCCTCGAGCACGAAGGTCGTGAAGGTCTCAGCGGCGTCCTCGATGGGGTTGGTGGCGGCGTAGTCGCTCACGAAGTCGTCCTCGTGCGCGAGATAGAACTCGTAGGCGATGTCGCTGTCCGTGTTGTCGGCAGCAGGGGCGTCGTCGTAGCCGCTCCAGAACTGTTCGCGGTACTCCGCGACGACCGCGCCGTCGACCGGGCAGCCGTCCCACAGAACGATGTCGGGGTCGCATTCGCCCTCGAGGTCGATCTGGTCGGTCGAGAGGAACAGGATGTGCGCGTACTCGTGGATGAGCGTGGCGAGAAGCTCGGTGCGGTCGTCGCTCGTGGCGAGGTTCGCGCCGAGGATCCAGAGGGTCGGGTCGTCGGCCTGGGAGACGAACGCCATCGTGTCGCTCTCGCTCGAGTCGCCCACGTGGTACTCGAGCATGGTGTCAGCGAGGAGCTCATCGCCGGCGATGCGCGCGAACATGTCCCAGATCTCGCGGGCGAGCCCGTCGGGGTCGGGGGAGAGGGTGCCGTCCTCGCGCACGTCGTAGACGAGCACGGTGCCGAAGTCGTCGTCGTCGACCTCGCGGGCTGCACCGGCCCCCCGCGCGTCATCCCGGGTGCCGGCGGGGAGCGCCGACAGCACGATCGCGGTCACCGCCCCCGCGACAGCGAGAACGACAACGGACGGAATCAGGATCCAGAGCAGACGGCGCACGGCGCTCAGGCTAGCGGTGCGCACATCGTGCGGCGCTCGGGTAGAGTTGGCGGTTGCGGCGCAGAGTTCGGCGTCGCACGAGATCTGAATATCGGAGGCTGACGTGGACATCGACCTCGCCGTACTGCGGCTCATGGAACGCGAGCGAGAGATCCCCTTCGATGAGCTCGTGCGCATCATCGAGCAGGCGATTCTGACCGCCTATCTCAAGCACACCGGGCAGGGCCCGGAGGCGGGCGCGCGCGCCGAGCTCGACCGCAAGAGCGGTCACGTGGCGATCTTCGTGCCCGAGCTCGATGAGGAGGGCAACGTCATCGGCGAGGCCGTCGACAGCCCGGAGGACTTCGGACGCATCGCAGCCTTCGCTGCCAAGCAGGTGATCAACCAGCGCCTGCGCGACATCGGCGACGACAAGGTGCTCGGTGAGTTCCGCAGCCGCGAGGGCGACATCGTCGCGGGCGTGATCCAGCAGGGGCCGAACCCCCGCATGGTGCATGTCGATCTCGGCACCATCGAGGCGATCCTGCCGCCCGAAGAGCAGGTCCCCGGCGAGGAGTACCGCCACGGTTCGCGCATCCGCGTCTATGTGACCAGTGTCGCGAAGGGTCTCAAGGGCCCCTCGATCACCGTCAGCCGCACCCACCCGGGGCTCGTGCGCAAGCTCTTCGCGCTCGAGGTGCCGGAGATCGCGGCGGGCACGGTCGAGATCGCGTCGCTCGCACGCGAGGCCGGCCACCGCACCAAGATCGCGGTGCGTGCGACGGAACCCGGCATCAACGCGAAGGGCGCCTGCATCGGCGAACTCGGCGCGCGTGTGCGCGCCGTCACGAACGAGCTCAACGACGAGAAGATCGACATCGTCGACTGGTCGCCCGACCTCGCGACCTTCGTCGCGAGTGCGCTGAGCCCCGCGAAGGTCTCGAGTGCGTTCGTCGTGGATGAGGCGACGAAGGCCGTGCGTGCGCTCGTTCCCGACTACCAGCTGTCGCTCGCGATCGGCAAGGAGGGCCAGAACGCCCGCCTCGCCGCGAAGCTCACGGGTGCGCGCATCGACATCCAGCCCGACTCGGTGATGGAGTCCTGACGCGACACGCGGTCGGCGTCTTTCCTCGGAGAGGGAGTAGGATGGCTCCTGTCAGAACCTGCCTGGGTTGCCGGCAGCGCGTCCCCCGCTCCTCACTTGTGAGGATCGTCGCGCGCGACGGACGGGCCGTAGTGGATGCTGCGGCACGACTTCCCGGCAGGGGAGCGTGGGTTCATCCGCACAGCGGATGCATCTCCGCGGCAGTGCGACGAGGTGCCTTCGGGCGTGCTCTGCGCACTGCGATCACCGATACGTCAGACCTCAGTGAATGGACTGAACGGCACATGGACAAGTAATGAGCGACTCGAAATGAGTTCCCTCACCCTTTAGCGTCCTCTCCTGTCCGGGAGGGGATCCGGAATCAGGATAATTGTGGCCAACCCACGAGTTCACGAAGTCGCTGCCGAGCTCGGCATCGACTCGAAGATCGCGCTCGACAAGCTCAAAGACATGGGCGAGTTCGTCAAGAGCGCTTCCAGCAGCATCGCGCCCCCGGTGGCGCGACGCCTGAAGGCGGCCCTGGAGGCCGACGGTGTGGCCTCTGCGCCCGCCGCCGAGGCACCTGCCGCCCCGAAGCCCAAGCCCGGCCCCAAGCCGGCCGCCGCGAAGCCCGCGCCGGCGCCTGCTCCGGCCCCCGCGGC